>NZ_JBBOBK010000004.1:0-5155 GCF_038000135.1 Paenibacillus sp. FSL F4-0236 | reverse complement strand
TAAGTATAGGATAAGCCCTCGACCGATTAGTATTGGTCAGCTCCATGCATTACTGCACTTCCACCTCCAACCTATCTACCTCGTCGTCTTCAAGGGGTCTTACTAATTGGGAAATCTCATCTTGAGGGGGGCTTCACGCTTAGATGCTTTCAGCGCTTATCCCGTCCGTACGTAGCTACCCAGCCATGCTTCTGGCGAAACAACTGGTGCACCAGCGGTACGTCCATCCCGGTCCTCTCGTACTAAGGACAGCTCCTCTCAAATTTCCTGCGCCCACGACAGATAGGGACCGAACTGTCTCACGACGTTCTGAACCCAGCTCGCGTACCGCTTTAATGGGCGAACAGCCCAACCCTTGGGACCTACTTCAGCCCCAGGATGCGATGAGCCGACATCGAGGTGCCAAACCTCCCCGTCGATGTGGACTCTTGGGGGAGATAAGCCTGTTATCCCCAGGGTAGCTTTTATCCGTTGAGCGATGGCCCTTCCATGCGGTACCACCGGATCACTAAGTCCGACTTTCGTCCCTGCTCGACTTGTAGGTCTCGCAGTCAAGCTCCCTTATGCCTTTGCACTCTTCGAATGATTTCCAACCATTCTGAGGGAACCTTGGAACGCCTCCGTTACTCTTTAGGAGGCGACCGCCCCAGTCAAACTGCCCGCCTGACACGGTCCCCGTACCCGGTTAGGGTACTAGGTTAGAACCTAGATACGATCAGGGTGGTATCCCAACGGCGCCTCCACCGAAGCTTGCGCTCCGATTTCTACGGCTCCCACCTATCCTGTACAGATCGTACCCAAATTCAATATCAAGCTGCAGTAAAGCTCCATGGGGTCTTTCCGTCTTGTCGCGGGTAACCTGCATCTTCACAGGTATTAAAATTTCACCGGATCTCTCGTTGAGACAGCGCCCAAGTCGTTACGCCATTCGTGCGGGTCAGAATTTACCTGACAAGGAATTTCGCTACCTTAGGACCGTTATAGTTACGGCCGCCGTTTACTGGGGCTTCGGTTCATAGCTTCGGGTTACCCCTAACCACTCCCCTTAACCTTCCAGCACCGGGCAGGCGTCAGCCCGTATACTTCGCCTTGCGGCTTCGCACAGACCTGTGTTTTTGCTAAACAGTCGCTTGGGCCTTTTCACTGCGGCCCCCTCGTGCTATTCACACTACCGGGGCACCCCTTCTCCCGAAGTTACGGGGTCATTTTGCCGAGTTCCTTAACGAGAGTTCTTCCGCGCGCCTTAGAATTCTCTTCTCGCCTACCTGTGTCGGTTTGCGGTACGGGCACCTTCTCCTGGCTAGAGGCTTTTCTTGGCAGTGTGAGATCATGACCTTCGCTACTGTAATTTTCGCTCCCCATCACAGCCCAGCCTTAATGATGTGCGGATTTGCCTACACATCAGCCTCACTGCTTAGACGGACATATCCATCAGTCCGCGTCACTACCCTCCTGCGTCACCCCATCGCTCATAGCGGATTACGGTGGTACAGTAATTTCAAACTGTTGTCCTTCGACTACGCCTTTCGGCCTCGCCTTAGGTCCCGACTTACCCTGAGCGGACGAGCCTTCCTCAGGAAACCTTGGGCTTTCGGCGGATCAGATTCTCACTGATCTTTTCGTTACTCATACCGGCATTCTCACTTGTATGCTGTCCAGCGCTCCTTACGGTACACCTTCAACCCACATACAACGCTCCCCTACCCCAGATACATACGTATCTAGCCATAGCTTCGGTGGTGTGTTTAGCCCCGTTACATTTTCGGCGCAGAGTCACTCGACCAGTGAGCTATTACGCACTCTTTCAATGGTGGCTGCTTCTAAGCCAAC
Source organism: Paenibacillus sp. FSL F4-0236 (assembly GCF_038000135.1). Lineage (NCBI taxonomy): Bacteria > Bacillati > Bacillota > Bacilli > Caryophanales > Paenibacillaceae > Paenibacillus > Paenibacillus sp. FSL F4-0236. Next base: position 3,325 of record NZ_JBBOBK010000004.1, on the reverse strand, counting down.
ATCCTGGTTGTCTGTGCAACTCCACATCCTTTCCCACTTAACACACACTTGGGGACCTTAGCTGATGGTCTGGGCTGTTTCCCTTTTGACAATGGATCTTAGCACTCACTGTCTGACTCCCGGCAATAAGTATATGGCATTCGGAGTTTGACTGAGCTTGGTAATCCTTGCGGACCCCGCACCCAATCAGTGCTCTACCTCCACTACTCTTATACCGAGGCTAGCCCTAAAGCTATTTCGGGGAGAACCAGCTATCTCCGAGTTCGATTGGAATTTCTCCGCTACCCCCACCTCATCCCCGCATTTTTCAACATGCGTGGGTTCGGGCCTCCAGTGCGTGTTACCGCACCTTCACCCTGGACAGGGGTAGATCACACGGTTTCGGGTCTACGTCCACATACTAAATCGCCCTATTCAGACTCGCTTTCGCTGCGGCTCCGTCTTCTCGACTTAACCTTGCATGTTAAACGTAACTCGCCGGTTCATTCTACAAAAGGCACGCCATCACCCATAAATAGGGCTCTGACTTTTTGTAAGCACACGGTTTCAGGTTCTATTTCACTCCCCTTCCGGGGTGCTTTTCACCTTTCCCTCACGGTACTGTTTCACTATCGGTCGCCAGGTAGTATTTAGCCTTAGCAGATGGTCCTGCTGGATTCATACGGGGTTTCACGTGCCCCGCACTACTCGGGATCCGTCTCGGAGAGAACACAGTTTAGGCTACAGGGCTTTTACCTCTATCGCGGGCCTTTCCAGACCTCTTCACCTACCATATTCCTTTGTAACTCCATGTGAGACGTCCCACAACCCCTAAGAGCAAGCTCTTAGGTTTAGGCTGTTCCGCGTTCGCTCGCCGCTACTGACGGAATCACTATTGTTTTCTCTTCCTCAGGGTACTTAGATGTTTCAGTTCCCCTGGTCTGCCTCTACATCTCCTATGTGTTCAGAGATGAGTAACTGCGAATTACCACAGCTGGGTTTCCCCATTCGGACACCCCCGGATCAAAGCTTGCTTACAGCTCCCCGAGGCAGTTTCGTTGTTCGCCACGTCCTTCGTCGGCTCCTGGCGCCTAGGCATCCTCCGTGTGCTCTTATTAGCTTAACCTTGATTTTTCCGCAGGAAAATATCATACAATGACATTTCTTTTGGAATCATCTCACTAATAACATTTACTTGTTTAAACAAGTTGCTAAAAAATGTTCTAAAACGCAAATTCGTTTCGGTATCCAGTTTTCAAGGATCAATGTTTAAAGAAGGTATTGAATTAAAACTTATGGTGGAGCCAAGCGGGATCGAACCGCTGACCTCCTGCTTGCAAGGCAGGCGCTCTCCCAGCTGAGCTATGGCCCCATAAAAGATATAAAGTTATATGGTGGGCCTTGGTGGACTCGAACCACCGACCTCACCCTTATCAGAGGTGCGCTCTAACCAACTGAGCTAAAAGCCCATATAACATATATAACATTGTGAATCAACCAAAGAATGGTTGTCCGCTTGGCGGCGTCCTACTCTCCCAGGACCCTTCGGTCCAAGTACCATCGGCGCTGGAGGGCTTAACGGTCGTGTTCGGGATGGGTACGTGTGGAACCCCTCCGCTATCGCCACCAAACGTATATGAAAGAGACTTACTCTTTCAAAACTGAACACGAGTGAGTGTTCGAACCCGAAGGTTCTATAATGGAAGTTTAACTTCCGATTTGAATGTCTTCATTGCAGAAGACGATTCTCCATAGAAAGGAGGTGATCCAGCCGCACCTTCCGATACGGCTACCTTGTTACGACTTCACCCCAATCATCTACCCCACCTTCGGCGGCTGGCTCCCTTGCGGGTTACCCCACCGACTTCGGGTGTTGTAAACTCTCGTGGTGTGACGGGCGGTGTGTACAAGACCCGGGAACGTATTCACCGCGGCATGCTGATCCGCGATTACTAGCAATTCCGACTTCATGCAGGCGAGTTGCAGCCTGCAATCCGAACTGAGACCGGCTTTGATGGGATTGGCTTCACCTCGCGGTTTCGCTTCCCGTTGTACCGGCCATTGTAGTACGTGTGTAGCCCAGGTCATAAGGGGCATGATGATTTGACGTCATCCCCACCTTCCTCCGGTTTGTCACCGGCAGTCACTCTAGAGTGCCCAACATTACTTGCTGGCAACTAAAGTTAAGGGTTGCGCTCGTTGCGGGACTTAACCCAACATCTCACGACACGAGCTGACGACAACCATGCACCACCTGTCTCCTCTGTCCCGAAGGCCGCCACTATCTCTAGTGGATTCAGAGGGATGTCAAGACCTGGTAAGGTTCTTCGCGTTGCTTCGAATTAAACCACATACTCCACTGCTTGTGCGGGTCCCCGTCAATTCCTTTGAGTTTCAGTCTTGCGACCGTACTCCCCAGGCGGAGTGCTTACTGTGTTAACTTCGGCACCAAGGGTATCGAAACCCCTAACACCTAGCACTCATCGTTTACGGCGTGGACTACCAGGGTATCTAATCCTGTTTGCTCCCCACGCTTTCGCGCCTCAGCGTCAGTTACAGCCCAGAAAGTCGCCTTCGCCACTGGTGTTCCTCCACATATCTACGCATTTCACCGCTACACGTGGAATTCCACTTTCCTCTTCTGTACTCAAGTCACCCAGTTTCCAGTGCGACCTCAGGTTGAGCCCAAGGTTTAAACACCAGACTTAAATGACCGCCTGCGCGCGCTTTACGCCCAATAATTCCGGACAACGCTTGCCCCCTACGTATTACCGCGGCTGCTGGCACGTAGTTAGCCGGGGCTTTCTTCTCAGGTACCGTCACTCCGATAGCAGTTACTCTACCGGACGTTCTTCCCTGGCAACAGAGCTTTACGATCCGAAAACCTTCATCACTCACGCGGCGTTGCTCCGTCAGACTTTCGTCCATTGCGGAAGATTCCCTACTGCTGCCTCCCGTAGGAGTCTGGGCCGTGTCTCAGTCCCAGTGTGGCCGTTCACCCTCTCAGGTCGGCTACGCATCGTCGCCTTGGTGGGCCGTTACCCCACCAACTAGCTAATGCGCCGCAGGCCCATCCCTCAGTGACAGATTGCTCCGTCTTTCATTCTTCCTTCAGGAGAAAAAAGAAATTATCCGGTATTAGCTACCGTTTCCGGTAGTTATCCCAGTCTAAGGGGCAGGTTGCCTACGTGTTACTCACCCGTCCGCCGCTAAGTCACTTTGAAAGCAAGCTTCCAAAGTGACTCCGCTCGACTTGCATGTATTAGGCACGCCGCCAGCGTTCGTCCTGAGCCAGGATCAAACTCTCCAATTAGTATTGAAAAGAGCGATATGCTCATTTTGAAAC
>NZ_JBBOBK010000003.1:0-77443 GCF_038000135.1 Paenibacillus sp. FSL F4-0236 | reverse complement strand
CGTGCTAAATTCTCAATTTTGCTTAATTCATATTTGAAATATGTATTCGAGGAATTCTCATAAAATCCTCCAAAAAAGTTTACAAATCCCCTTTTTCTCTCATAACATACGGATAGCATACAAAAAAGCCCCCACCTTGTGAAAAGTGAGGGCTTTGGGTTACTTGCTTTAATTAACAGTATCGATTAGTTGCGGATCAGATAATCAAATGCACCTAAAGCTGCAGTTGCACCGGATCCCATCGAAATGATAATTTGTTTATAAGCACTATTAGTGCAATCGCCAGCAGCAAATACTCCTGGTACATTTGTGGCACCATGGCTATCTACAACGATCTCGCCAACGCGAGTACGTTCAACCATGTCACCTAACCAATCTGTGTTCGGAACCAAACCGATCTGTACAAACACACCCTGTAATTCAATATGGTGAGTTTCTTCTGTCGCACGATCGATATAAGAAATACCATCTACCTTATCAGTTCCGGTAATTTCTTTCGTTTGCACGTTTTTAAGCACAGTAACGTTAGGTAGGCTGTAAAGACGATCTTGCAGTACAGCATCTGCTTTGAGCTCTGGAGCAAATTCCAGAACCGTTACATGCTTCACTATACCCGCAAGGTCAATAGCTGCCTCAATCCCTGAATTACCGCCGCCGACAACGGCAACATCTTTGCCTGCAAACAAAGGACCATCACAGTGTGGGCAGTAGGCTACGCCTTTATTCTTGAATTCAGCTTCACCAGGCACACCCATATTGCGCCAACGAGCACCTGTCGACAGAATGACCGTCTTACTCTTTAGAACAGCACCGTTCTCGAGTTCAACTTCAATTAAATCATTCTTATCTAAACGTGTGGCACGTTGTAACTTCATCACATCAATGCCATACTCTTTCACTTGCTCTTCGAGTTTAGCTACTAGCTGAGGACCTTCAATGTAATTTACACTGATAAAGTTCTCAATGCCAAGTGTGTCGTTAACCTGTCCGCCTAAGCGTTCAGCTACAATCCCTGTGCGAATTCCTTTACGCGCTGCGTAAATTGCTGCACTTGCACCTGCTGGGCCACCGCCAACAACAAGAACATCATAAGGAGCTTTATTGTCAAACTCTGATGCGTCTACAGTACTACCCATTTTAGCTAGAATTTCTTCAACCGTCATACGACCACTTTCGAAAAATTCACCGTTAAGGTAAACGCTTGGAACAGACATAATTTCTTTGCGTTCTACCTCTTCTTTGAACACTCCGCCATCAATCATCGTATGGGTAATGCCAGGATTGAAGATACTCATTAGGTTCAGTGCTTGTACAACATCAGGGCAATTATGACAGCTTAGGCTGACATAAGTTTCAAACTTATATTCGCCATTAATGCTTTTGATCTGATCAATAACACTTTGCTCAACCTTAGGCGCTCTTCCGCTAACTTGCAGTAGAGCCAACACTAGTGAAGTAAACTCATGTCCTAGCGGAGTTCCAGCAAAGGTTACGCCCGTATCTTCACCCACACGATTTACGCTAAAGCTTGGGGTTCTAGGCAGTTCGGTTTTTTCTACCGTTATCCTAGCTGACATTTTGGCAATTTCATCAACCAGCGCTTCCATCTCTTGAGATGCTTCGTCAGAGCCTGCACTGATTTTCAGTACTACGTCGCCTTCCAAGAGTTCTAGGTATTGAGCTAGTTGAGCTTTTATTTCTTGATCTAATTTCATTTAGCTTTCGCTCCTTAAATCTTACCTACAAGATCGAGACTTGGTTTAAGAGTTTCTGCACCTTCGGACCATTTCGCTGGGCAAACTTCACCTGGATGATTGCGTACATATTGTGCTGCTTTGATTTTGTTAACAAGTGCACTAGCATCGCGACCAATACCACCAGCATTAATTTCAACGGTTTGGATAATACCGTCTGGATCAATGATGAATGTACCACGATCAGCAAGACCGTCAGCTTCGATCAGAACATCAAAGTTACGGGAAATCACATGAGAAGGATCGCCGATCATAATGTATTTTACCTTGCCAATAGCTGCAGAGCTTTCATGCCATGCTTTATGTGTAAAGTGAGTATCTGTGGAAACGGAATATACTTCAACACCCAATTGTTTCAGGGTTTCATATTGGTTTTGCAGATCTTCAAGTTCAGTTGGGCATACGAATGTAAAGTCAGCTGGGTAGAAGCAAACTACACTCCATTTACCTTTAAAGTTTTCTTCTGATACATCGATGAATTTCCCATCTTGAAATGCGCTTGCTTTGAATGGTAGGACTTCTGTTCCGATAAGTGACATATTATTTAAATCTCCTTTAAGTTTTATTTTTTGTGGATACAATATTCAAATCTGCAAACATCACATATCTGAATACTATTTGTAATTATTATAATTAACCAAATTAAGGCCTGTCAAGTTATTTATAATAATTCTAATATGATAATCGTTGTCAGTCGCTAAATGTTCATAAATTATCATACTTATGAACTAGTATGGGTTAGTTTACATGTTTTATGTAGGGCAATTTCTACAATTCGAAGTCATCTGCTATTAGATTGATAATATTTAAAGATTCTCTCGCAACCTTTGGGTTAGAATATCTATTTCCATTATATGTGATTAATGCTTTCCATAAAGCCCATCCTCTTGCTCTATTCCAAGTCTCTTCATCCATCTGTAATACATCCTTGAATACCTTTCTACTATCCTCATCCAAAAAGGTCCATGCCATTGCCGCATCACAAGCAGGATCGCCTACACCCAAGATTCCGAAATCAATGACTGCACACAGCTTTCCATCTTTGACTAGTAAATTCCCTGGCGCAATATCTCCATGAACCCAAACCGGCTTGGAATTCCATTTAGAATCTAATGCTAATTCCCAGATTTCTCTCAATAGATCTTCTTTAAAAATATCTTTATTATGCTCAATCGCATGTCTAGACTCTTCATCATATACAGCTAAAGATCCACCTCTATAGAAATTATGTTCTCCTGCTAAAGGCCCCCTACTAGCATCAATAGATTGTAATTCAATTAAAAATGCTCCCAAATCTCTTGCAAACTGGTTAAGATCATTAATATTTTGGTGCGTTAATGTCTCACCCTCTACCCACTTATTGATAGACCACGGCAATGGATATTCTTCGTTAGGCTCCCCTTTGACTAATGGTATTTGAATAGGTAACGTGAGTTCTTTACTTAATATGGGCAACCATTGTTGCTCTTTCTCTACTTGTGGAGCATAAGCTGCTGCACTTGGTAACCTCACGCTCATATGCTCACCTAAATGAAACGTACGATTATCATTCCCGCTGAATTTTACTGGCCTAATCTCTAAATCGGACCACGCGGGAAATTGTTCATTAATTAATCTTGCAACTAAATCGACGGTAATTGTATTCAATGTTTATCTCTCCAAACAAAAGTTATTTGTCACCTATCATAAAAAATATCGCTGAACAGCCCATATTCAACTTCGCTGTCATTATTGTAAAATACTTCCGTATATTTGTTTGTGACATAAGCTATCGTTAGTATTTACATATTGGATATACAGTAAAGATAATTTATATAGCCCAAGTTCTACTCAAAGGAGAATTCAGCTTATGAAAGTTGATAGTCTTATCGGTGAAATCAAGCGAGCCTATCAAATAAATATAGAGAATATCGAACTTCATCGAGAAATGATCGGTAAAGTATATTACTTACAGAATCAAGAACAAAAGTATATGTTTAAAATATACCGTAACTTTAAATCGGATGACGCCTTGCAGACGGTTCAGATCTTAGATTATTTAAAAGCAAATTCATATCCAGCAGTATCTGTGGTTAGAACTGTCGAAAATGATAGCCATATTATGCTTAGTAATCAGGTTGGTAGCTGCGTAGGTATATTATACGATTATGTCGAGGGCGCAATGCCCGAGGTTAAGCTTGAGGCCGAGAGTATCGGAAATCAGATTGCAGAACTCCATAACCTAATGAAACTATATCCCAATAAACTTATTAACAGGACGAAAGTCGATTACATCGATGGCTATATCTCCAATATGAAAGAACTCCATTTTGATCCAGAAAAAATTCTAGAACTTAATCAATACGGTAATGAATTATGGGAACGCATCACTAGGCTCCCAAAAAACTTTTGTCACGGTGACCTTCATACGGGAAATATGATCAGAAACGAGCATGGCGAATATGTTCTCTTTGACTTTGACGACGCTTCAGGTGATTATTCGAGTATGGATGTTGCATATATGTGTGATGATACCCATTTTAATGAATTTCATGAATCAATGTATGATCAAACCTTACGTTTATACGAACGCTTTTATAAAGGATATAGTAAAATACGCACACTGAGCGACCAGGAGATTCTTGCGATTTTCGATTTTATTGCGATCAGACATTTTCAAATTATCTCAAGAATAGTACAGTGCCAAGGATTACAATGTATATCTAAAGAATTTTGCGATCAACAATATCACTGGCTTATGAAGTGGCAGGAAGTTTGCATTAAACATTGATACTTCTATTCGGTTCATAAATACCTCGCTAACATAAGTTTTACTAGCCATTTCCATAAGAGACATCTAATATTATGTTAGCTTTACTAGTGTCTGTATGCAAACTATGCAATTAGATCAGCCACAAAAGGGACAAGCTAAGCAAGTTGAAATCTTAATATGATTACGAGGAAGAAGGGTGTTCCTTAATGACTAATAGTAAAACGAATCCGAAGGTGGACGGATTTCTAAGGAAAGTAAAACAGTGGCAGGAAGAATACGAGACGTTGAGAAATATCGTTCTTGACTGTGAGCTGACCGAAGACTTTAAATGGATGCATCCTTGTTACACGTTTGAGAACAAAAACATAGTCTTAATCCATGGATTTAAAGAATATATTGCACTGCTGTTTCATAAAGGTGTCTTATTAAAGGATACCCATGGGATTCTGATTCAACAAACGGAGAATGTACAAGCTGCACGCCAGATCCGTTTCACCAATGTTCAAGAAATCCTTGAAAAAGAAAGCATCATAAAAGAATATATTTATGAAGCCATCGAAGTTGAAAAAGCTGGTTTGGAAGTGGAATTCAAAAAGAATACAGATTTCATCATTCCTGATGAATTTCAAACTAAACTTGATGAAATGCCTGCCTTGAAAAATGCTTTTGAAGCCTTGACGCCCGGGCGGCAAAGAGCATACCTTCATCATTTTTCTGAACCCAAGCAATCCAAAACTCGAGTATCTAGGGTTGAAAAATGGATGCCGCAAATTCTGGATGGAAAAGGATTAAATGATTAAGTTGTATATGAAGAAGCAACCTTAGATCGGTGAACAATCCGAACTGAGGTTGCTTCTTCTCTTTTTACTAAAAGACTTTATACTACTTCAGGTAGGTTCCGGTTACTCCTATTCCACCGCTACCGTTCAATACATACACTCTAGCATTTCCTTTTCCAGAGCATACCAGAGTGATTGTACCGTTAGTAACGTTTTTGGTATCGCCAGTCACCGCATCCACGTAAGTTCCGTTCGGAATTCCGGTAAATGTCGCATTTCCTGAGATCGTAACTAACGCAAAGCTATCAATACCTTTTGCGCTATCGGTATATCTTCTTTTAAATGCCAAATCACCGGATACATTTTCTGTGGAATACTGGCCTTTTTGCAAGGCTGGAACAGCTCTTCTGATTAAATTGAGTTGTCTAATATGTTTTGCCAAAGGATAGTTTAATGAATCGGCAAGTGTGCCAGTAGCATTTGTATACTTACCGTAGTCCTGAACAGTAACGCTACCCTCAATTTGATCTCCAAAGTAAGCACGCCCTGTTGAGCTAAGTGGTGCATTCGGGCCTACATCGATGACTGATCCTTTTTTAAACTCGATTTCAGAACCATAATAGATCGCAGGTATTCCCCGGAAGGTGAACATCAGCGAGAGATTCTCAGCCCAAGTGTCTTGTGTCCCTGCAAATCGTTGATTCTCTGGGGCTTGGTCAGGTGCATAGTCATGAGAGTCAACATAAGTTACATTCCAAGTAGCATCGTTATAATATTGATCACCGCTCTTCATACTGAATGCTTCCTGTGCAGTCTTGAATGCCCAATGCATCGGGAAATCAATAACATCCATACCCGATTTCATCGAATAGTCAGGCGCGTGATAATTATTGCCTATTAAAAAAGCATTGTTCGAGGTTGGCTGCCCTGCTGTAGTAGAGTTATCTGCCCACTCTTGTTCCACTGACAGCTTGTTGGAAGCGTAGTCATTTTGTCCATCACCCGGATAGGCTTTCGAGCTTTTCCATGTATAGAATGGAGTCGATATTGCCGGAATTCCACTATTCCATACATCTCTGTACCGAGTAGCCACTTCACCAAAGACAAAGAAGTTTGAGCCCCCTCTTGTTTTCCAAGCAGGAACAAAGTATTTGTTAAAAATATACCGACTTACATGCTTCACAGTATCGACCCGGAAAGCATCAACACCCATATCAATATACTGATTATAGCTGTCAATTAGATACTGATTCAATACAGGATTTTCCGTATTCAAGTCCACAGCGTCTCCTGCAATCTGTCCTGTCTGTACGGTGTAAGATTCCCAGGAAAGACTTTTTTCGGTATGATACATGTTATTGTTGGTTTCCGCATTTTTCATGATTGCGAGTCTGGCCTGATATTGCTGATCAGGGGTCATCGTATCATAGTTAGCTGGCAGTTTATCCGTAATTTTAAGCATGTTATTTACGGTGTCCGCTGCAGTCGGATCTTTTTTGAACATAGGCAACAGATTTTCTTCCCCAAAATTACCGGTATGATTCACAACAACATCCTGAATAACCTTTATCCGTTTGGCATGAGCTGCATTAATCAATTCCTGATAAGAGGCTCCCGCTGATTCATACCTTGGATCTACTTTGGAAAAATTAATCGCATGGTAGCCATGATAATCATACCCGCTAGCATTCTGCACCACTGGCGTAATCCAAATAGCACTGAATCCAAGCGCTTTGATGTAATCGAGCTTTTGAATCAGTCCCTTAAAGTCACCTCTCCAAGCTGGGTCTGAATCCGGATTTCCTGCTTTAGCATCCTCCCATGAATGTACATTGTTACTCGGATCACCATCATAGAATCGTGAAGTAATTACGAAATAAATGGTGTCTTCACGGAAATCGCCTTTATTTCCAATCGTATAGACAAAGCTCTGTTTTGTTTCATTTCCGGCACCATCAACCACCAGGAATTTCAGTGTCGTCGTCTTATTAATAAGAATGGACGGTCCTGCCAGAGCAGTTAAAGCATTGCCCGAGACATAGAGATTTGAACTGGTAGTTGGTTCCGTCCCATTATCTGTGTAATATGCGGTGGTCGTTGCTGCTTTGTTATCTTTTATATTAAAAGAGACGGTAACGGCAGAGCTTGAATTCCCAACAGGTAAATTCGCGGTTATCGTTGGGGCCTGCAGGTCGAGATTTAGGTCAATGACATAAGCAAAGGTGCCTACACTGCCTGCTTGACCGATGGAGTTAACACCAAAAGCCTTAATAGTCATAGTAGAGGCCACTTGGATTGGAGTGGTATACAAGGTAGAGGATGTCGTAGGTGTCGACCCGTCTGTCGTATAGTAGATTTTATCGCCAGTATTGATACTGGAGAGCTTCACAGTTTGGGCAGAATCATATGTCTTCGGTGTAGGAGAGACTGAAATCACAGGGATCTTCGGAATTTCTGGATTAGCGTCATACCACACATTATCCGAGGAATACCAGCCCTCTTTTATACTGCGGGATAAGTCGGCGGTCTGTTTGCCGTTGCCATCATTAAAGATAAGGCTTGTGCCGGTGGCGTTGGCAATAGTATAGCTGTACCAGTCGTTTCCGTCCGATTTCATCAGAATTCCTGGCCAAGCTCCGCTTGTTGGAACCGTTGTCGGACTCAGATTCCAGTAATGGATTCGGATCGTTGAGCTCCAGTTTGCTGGTTTCTTAAAATGAACTGTTAAGCCAGCCGAAGTTGGTGTAGGTGTTACGGTTGGTGTTGGTGTCACTATTGGTGTAGGTGTTACGGTTGGTGTTTGTGTAGGCGTCACTGTTGGCGTTGGTGTTACGGTTGGTGTTGGCGTAGGAGTCACTGTTGGCGTTGGTGTTGGTGTTGCGGTAGGCGTTGGCGTTGCTGTGGCTGAAAGAGTTAGATAGTCGATATTGATATTCCCAGTATCATCCGAGTCATATTTGTAAGCGATCGTATTATTTCCTGCCTGTAAGGAGAGCGTTTCTGTTTGGTCCCCCCATGCATCCCAGTTTGCCAAGTTCGCTAAAGTGGTCTGCTTTACCTTTGCTCCATTCACATAAATGGAAACTTGCTTGGCACTGCCAGTCGCATTGGCGTAGCGAAGCGTGGCAATATAGGCGCCTGCAGCGGAAGAATGAACATTGAAGGTGGTGGTTGCTCCTGTGGTTGTGTATCCATCAACAAAACCAGTGCCGGTATATCCGGTGTGATTCGTATTTATTTTTGCGCTACCTGACAAGGCTGCGCTCTCAGCTTCATACTTCCCAGCAACCGGAATAACTACCGTCCAGTTCTTCCCTCCGTTGCTGTCCCAGCTATCCGTCGGGGCTGTGATGTGATAACAATAAATGAGTGTTGCGCCCTCTTGCACATTGAGGTTGGCCGTAAACGTGGTCCCACTTTTAGACATGACTGTGTCCGTAGTATTCGTCCAATTATTCGTAGTCCAATGCAGTGTCACAGAAGATGCTGTGGTGTTCGTATAGGAGACTGTATAATCAGTGTTGCTGGCTGAAGCCCCGCCCGATAAACCGAATAAACTAAAGATTAGCGAAAAAATGATCAACCAAGAAACAAACCGCCTAGATTGTTTTCGTACCAATTAAATAACCTCCTCATTAATTTAAGTGCAAATTACGTTGTGCAAACGTTTGCAAAAATGAGAAAAAAAGAAAAAATCTAACTTATCCAATCTCCTCCTTCTTAGAAAATATGGAAAAACCTCATTGTATGCGTTTACAAATAGAACTATTGAGAAATCCTCAGGTTACAGATAGCTCCATATCTAATGAATTTTCCCTGTTTATGATTATAGGCTCCAACCTTTTCCGGGTCAATGCATCTTTTAGGCTAAAAATATAAAAAATTAATGGTTTAAATACAAAAGTTCAATCGTTTTCATTCATCAGCTGTTCAAGGCATTTTAAAATCTTAAACTACCGCTAATTATAGAACTATGGTTTCCCGTTTGTTGAACGAAGGATTGTCAAGACTTGGGTGACAACTTCTTCGTACTTACCCAGTACTTTCGAAATCAGTTCTCGGGATCATGTACTTTAGTCACCCATCCGTGTTTTCAATGGTTCTAAAACTTCCGTTTATGATACGGAAGACCCTCGCCTTCTTCGCAATACTGTTTAAGACTGTACAAAAAAATAGCCCAGTTATAATTACATACGCGATAAAATGAGGTCACTTCCTCCCAATTCATCTGACGAAAAATGATTGAAGTTTTCCCGTTTTTTTCCTTCATATCAAAATAAATTGTCGTACCTATCCATTCTGGATCTGAATCAACACACTGCCACAAAATCTTTTTATCGGGAACAAGCTCATCAACTCGCATCTTTGTTAAGCCTTTTCCGCCGAATAGGAACTCATTTATACAACCGATCTGATCATTGACTATTAGTTCATTTGTCCATATTTCTGAAAGTCCTTTTGCAGTGGTTAATGCTTCATATACCTTTGAAGCTGGAACATTCACGGTCTGCAAGTGCTCGATATTTGCCATATTGCTCATTCCCCTTTTTTATAAGGATCTAATTTATGTAATTATTTGTATACGAAAATTATACCATCAATTATATCAACTCTGAGATAAACATTGGTGTAGCTCCATCCTCTGTATTAAAGCCAAATTTATTATAGAAATCCACTGCATGAGGATAAGAAATTAATACTTTTGTTTTACACCCTTTATATCTATCAAGCATTATATTCATCATTTCCTTACCTATACCGATACTCTGATAACTAGGATTAATAAGCATATAATGAAAATATACCGTTAAAACACCATCTGACAAAGCATTTATTAAACCGACAAGCTTTCCTCCTTCCCAAGCGGTAACAATTGAATGAGATCCTCCGATTGCTTGTAAAAGCTCGTTTGGGTACTTGCCAGACTCCCATTCTACTGAAAGAAATAACTCTTGGAGTGCATCCTTAGTGATATCCTCTTTGCTTGAAGCGTAATAAATACTCACCCCTGTACCTTCCTTTCATAAAACTAACTACGGTACAACATCTGTTTTAAACTCCCATATTTCGATGGTTTTGCAATCCTTACGAAGCCATAAAATAATACCGACATAGCAATTTCGGATTTATCAAAGTGAATAATCACTTTATTTACCTCAATATACTCTTAAAAATATGTATAGAAAATGGATTAACTGAAGTGGAATTTGTATTTATTTACATTAGAGAATTCAGGAGAATACTTCTTTTACCTAAGCATACTAATCCTAAGAGGTTTATAGCGTTAACCTGCCCGTTAGTTGAATAAAGGTAGCTGATCGCGTTGACTGACGGCTGCCTAATCGTATTTGAGCTAACGCTACCCGTTGGTGTAATTATTCAAATATAATCAATGAATTCATTAGTTTTGTTATATCCATAAATTATGATGGAGTCGGTAGTTACTTCACCTGGAACATGTATTTTTTTCAGGATTTGAATTAAATCAGTTTTTATCAAGTCATCTTCAGCATGAATTTCTAACCACTCAATTAATTTGTAGCCGCCATCTGAAAAATGGTAATACCAATCTCCATCCCAAAGGCTGATATAGCCAGTATCAATGTTTTTAGTCCTCCATTTGGTTGGAAAGGCATAGTTGAGCATTGCTTGTCTTATTTCTTCCCATTTTGTGTTGTTCATTAAAGGTTTTAGTTCATTTGAATCCATATATTCACCTTTTTCTCCCATCAGTACTGCAAGTGTTTATTCCAGCTTATCATTTTCTCTTGTACAAAACTGCCCGTTAGCAGAACAAAGCTGCCGATTCAAGTCGGCAGCTTCGTTCTGGTGTTATTTAGCTATAGTTTGCCATTAGCTTAATCGTTATTTATGATACGGTTCTCCGCGCTGTCTGTAACGGTAAGTTTTAGGGCCATCCTTTTGTGGGATGGCCCTTTCATTTTTCTCATTATGTTGAACTATGTTCCCCGTTAACGAGCCGCCAACATAAAAAACAGAGCATCTGAGGTCGCGCCTCAGATGCCTTGTATTTAGTATTGTTTTATGACCTGGTTCAATTTTATAAATCTTCTACACCGGTGGGTAAGTTTTTACTCACTACATTTGGCTTCGTGTACATTTTATTGAGTATGATCGTTTGCACGATAATGAATATACCGCCAACTGCCCAATATAATGGTAACGCGGCGGGCATCTGAAAAGAAAATACACCCATCATGATCGGTGACAACAATCCGATGAAAGCCATTTGGTTATTTTGATTTTGCTGATACTGCGCTGAAACGGATTGAGACACGCGGAACTGAACGTAATACACCGCAGCGGCAATAAGCGGCAAAATCATATCTGTTTTCCCCAAGCTAAACCACAGAAAATCGTCCGCTGCAATCTCTGGGGTACGACGAATGGCGTAGTAAAATGCGAGGGTGACCGGCCATTGGAGAAGCATCGGTAAACACCCCATATTTAAGGGATTAAATTGATGCTTCTGGTAGAGCTGCATCATCTCGACTTGCTGTTGTTTTTTTGCATCCGCACTGACGTCGTTCTTATACTTCTCCTTAAGTGCAGTTAACTCCGGCTGGAGGACGGCCATCTTTTCTTTCATGTCCATTTGTTTCTTGGTTTGATTCATCATGAGCGGCATGATCACGAGTCTGATGATGAAAGTCATCAGCACGATCGATAATCCGTAGTTTCCGTGAAATGCATTCGCGAAGAATTTGATCAAGATCGAAAATGGATAAATAAAAAAGTGGTTAAATACCCCTGCTGAATCGGCATTAATCGAGTTTGATTGGGATGCTGTCGAACACCCGCTGAGCACAATGATCGGAATAACTCCAATCAACATGACGAGAATGGGCTTGGCCCATTTTTGAAACAACAAAATCTTTTTCATCGTTGTCCTCCCTAATTGAAAGTATGGAATATCAATGTGGGGAAGGACTATGGTCTTCTTCATTAGGTGCTTCTCTTCGTCTGGCGGTACGTACTATCCACCGCTGAATGCTGCTCGGTTGTGACAGTCTGACAGCTACAAACCAAGTTAAACCGGCTGGAGCAATTTCATAACCCCAGTGTATCTCTTGTGTAGAAAAATAGGTGAATGGAATTGACACTAAGGAATAGATGAGAGCGATCGAGAACGCCAATTGAACCAAGTCATAAAAATGCTCCAGCCAAGTTCACCTCTGTATGAGCCATATTGGAAAAATTTGAATAATGATTATACGTTAGAGAAAACTGTGTGGTTTCACTAACCTGCCCGTTAGTTGAACAAATAAAAAAATGGCTGCCGAAGCAACCGCTATTCCACTAATGTGCCCCGCTAGCTTAATCGACATTACGCACCGAGTCCAATGGATTTAGCCTTGGGGGGGTTGTCTGCTGATTACGTTTCACCGAAACCCCTTAGCAGACCAAGGAGAGCGGCGACGCGGCGTAGATACGATTTTATAAGCTGTCGGCACGGCAGCTTTTTCGACCATACTTTCTTTCAAATTCTTCTCTTACAGACTATGATTAATTAAATGAGCAATTTCTTTAACTCTCTCCATTGTAATTCCTTCTCTTTGTTCAACTGCAAGTGGATGATTCGTTTGTTCTAATTCTATTAACGGAACAGCACCAACTTCTTGTGTATGTACCATTGTCTTTAACGATAATGTAGTTATTGGATATATTGAAAGTTCAGTCGATAACCAACCAAAATAAGGTTCTTCAGTTTCCCTTCCTTCTACGTGCAATAATTCATTAGATTTCAAAAAGTTCTCTTCAATAAGAGAAACCCAAACACTCCATATAAATTTCTCTTTACTATCAATTACTGGTATTTCAATATGTCCTCTAATAAAGAAATGCTGTTCATCAATTACACAAAAATCTCTAATTAATTCTGTTCTTTTCTCTTCTGGTACAGTGTAAAAATAATATGGTGCTTCACTTCCGTAACATAAAGGAAGTTCATTTAATTCGTTGTTACAGTGAGGGCATTTCATGTTTTCTGCTCCTTATAGTTTCTCGCTGATTTCTTATAACGTCTTATTCGCGAAATTACTGAGTTATCCTGCCCCTTACTTCAATAAAATGGGCAGCTAGCATCTGCCGGACATAGAAAGACCGCCATTGAAGGCGGTCTAAAAAATTTATCATTTTTGCCCAACAATAAGTCCTGGGGATTTTAAAAACCTGAGATGATTCGCTGTAAGCCTAATTAGAGCGTCTCAACCAATTTCTGAATCTTTGAGTGGGAAATTAAATATAGAGGACCCATTATTTCTATTTTGCCGTCCTTTACACGCATTGCACTCTCCTGTTCTGCCGCATAAACATCAATCTCTTCAGACAAGGGGAACAGGTAACCTTGAACAAACGTAGCGTAGTCGCGTTTAGAATGAGATTCATAGGCAAAATGATCAAAGCCAATACCATCATTAATAGTACTTGTTTCAACTTCATTGCCAGTGTTTTTCAAGCATAACCATTTTGCAGCCATGTTTATCGCACCGGCGCTGGCACCCATTATAACGGCATTGCTGTTCTTAATAACATTTGATAATTCATAATCCGCCAAAAAATCGTTTTGCAAAACAGGATCTCCACCGCATAAAAAAATGACAGAAGCGTTGTGAGTTAATCGCTGGGCATCTTCCTTCTGCATGCGGTAATCAATGAAATGATATTCATCAAAAATAATGTTAGCCTGATTTAACCATGTACATTCAGAAACATCATCAATGTTAATTTGCTCCCCTGTATAACCAGACGGTTCAGCGCTAATCATAACAAGCGATTTTCTGTCTTGTATATCCTCATGCAAACAATGGACCAGCTTCTCTGGAAAAAAATTATTAAACCAACTGAGATAGTAGTGAGTACTCAAACTTAATTACCTCCATATGTATTTTTTACAATAATAAAAGAAGTTACATATTAGTTATCTAATACGTAACTCCAATTATAAACAATAGCTTCTATTAGTAGAATCTTAAGCAATGGTCTCCATTAAGAATTCGATCACCGGGTAAGAGATCATATGCCGATCACGGTAAATCGAGGTAATAGCATCTGGCCGTGTGCTAAGGATTGCCTTCTGTAAAAGGGCTGCTTGAAAGCCTCTTTCTTGTGCACCGTTAATAGTAAAGGTTACACAATGTTCTGCGGCGAAGCCCGCAACGATGATGAATTCAACACCATGTTCACGTAGCAGTTGTTCCAAATCCGTTTTCCAAAAAGCATTAGAGAATTCTTTCGCCATCTGGATGTCCGTGGGTGCTACTGTAATTTCCGGTATACTATTTCTTGCTTCTGGATCTGTATCCGAATTCGCCCCTTCCATGTCTTGTATATGGATGACGATTTGGTCCTTCGCACGAAGTAACCCAGACACATGATTAATGTATTCACAAGCCTCACTTACATTTAATTTCTCCATATGATCGTGTAAGAAAAGATTTTGCATATCAACAATTAGGAATCCAATTTTTATTTTGAACTACCCCTCTCAGAATAAATATAGCTAGTTTCTATATTAATCTGGATGTAGATTCAGCTCAAGGGAATAAATGAATTAGACTATTTTGTACAATAGCATCATACGTTACGCCATTCCTCTTCATTCAGCTCGTTGTTAATGCCGACCCCAGCTAAGGAGCCCATAGAAGCGGCAATAATGGCTTGATGAAGATGTGTTGCTGCATCACCGGCACTATAAACGCCTGGAACGTTCGTTTTACCGAGATTATCGATGATGACTGCTCCTGTTTCTGTGAGTTCACAACCAATGGCTTGTGGCAAACCCGACCCGATCATGAGCTTCGGCCTAAAAAATATCCCCGTACATCCGATGCTAGTACCATCCTTCAACACAACTTGCTGCACCATGCCATTGTCAGATTCGATCGACTGAATCGGTGAGTCATAGACAGGAATGTTATGTTGATTTAGCTCTTCGCGTTGTGCATCCGTCAAGTCATCAGATCCATTAGTACATATGGTAATCTTTTTCGTCCAACCAGATAACACTTGGGCCATATGCGTTGCATCGGCTCCCTTAACAATTACGACAAGAGGCTGATCTCTTAGTTCCCATCCATCACAATAGGGGCAGATAAAGGCGCTTTTACCATATACGTCTGAGAGTCCCTTAATATCCATCGGGAGGTCCTTCATCCCTATGGCGAAGAGCACCTTTTTACTTTTATAGGTCTGACCTTGAACCGTCGTAATTTGAAAATCGCCATCGGTTCCCGTAATCGATATGGCGGTATCTTCCGCAAAAGTAACGGATGGATAGGCACTAATCTGCTCCTTCGCAATCCTCCTAAATTCGCTTGGACTTATAGAATCTCTAGTAAGAAAGCCATGCGTTTCTCGAGTAACCCTATTACGTGCGCGTCCTTCATCAATAACAACCACACTTTTCCTTGCCCTGCCTAGCACCAGAGCAGCATTTAGACCTGCCGGTCCTCCACCAATAATTACACAATCATGAGTCATACTAATTCTCCCTTTCGCTTTTCAATTTATATTAAAGATATTAGAGACTTATGTTATCTGTAATATTCCCAAAAAAAGAACGGATCGCACGGATGATATCCAGAAAGAAGATCTGCTTCCGTCTGAGTCGGTGCCCACCGCTTTGAATATTTCATTCAGTAAACCAATTAAAGGCTTTAGGAGTCTATAATAACTTCGATATAACTAAAACGCAAGCATTTATTCCATTCAAACCTGATTTGAGCCCCATCTTCATTGTAGAATTCTCTACTGCTCTACGATTAAATTATTAAACACAACATCGGAAATTTCCACATCCGCATGTTCTATTTTATTATGAATCAGTTCCTCATATTTTTCATCTATGATTTGGGTTTTGACTTGCTCCTTAACTTTGTCATACTCTTGAAAACCTCTATCTTTATTTTCTATGCATCTTATAATTGTTAAAGTGTTATTTTCTTCTATAATATTACTAATCTCACCAACGCTTATTTTTTTGGCTTCATTAAGAAGTTGTGGATTTACATCATAATCCGTTTTTGATGTAGTTTCATTGAAGGTCTGTGTTTCAAACAAGATCTCTTGATTAGCATTACTTAATTGTTTAAAAGAATATCCATTTTGTAGACTTGTTAACAAGTTCTTCATTACCTTGTCTGCGTTCTTACTTTTTTTCATACTTATTTTTTCTACTTTTATTTGATATGAATCCATGAAGTACTCTTCTTTTACATTTTCATATAACGCTCTTAAGTCGCTTTCATTAATATTAAAGGTTTCTTTTTCAAGTTTTTTCTTAAGCTCTACAACATGATTAGCAAATACATGTGAAAAATATTGATACTCGCTATATTCAATCGGACCGTATATAACCTGATTATTATCAACTGCTATTTTTCTCCGTTTGTTTTCTTGTTCAAGTTCATTCAAGAAGGATCCATAAGAAATATCGTTAGCCACTCCATACTCTTTCATCAATATTTGTTCTGATTTTATTCTAATCAACTCTTTCAAGGCCAAACTCTTTGCATAGTCTATAGGTTTTTCGTTACCATAGACTGTTGTCCAAAAATCTTTGTAATTTTTGACACCGTAGTTATTTGAAAAATAATTATATGTTTTTGCAACATAATTATTGTTCAAAATAAGCATGAATTCTGGGATTTGAATCGGTTCACCATTCATTGTCGCTACGGTTTGAATATCTTCAACATCATTATTGGAAGACGGTGCAATAAGAAATAAGGATAGCAAAGCAACAATAACTGTCACTAGTATAATGAACGTCTTCATCAAAGATAACACTCCTCTCACATAGGAATGAACTTTAAATATTTTTAGATCATCAAAGTTAAAGGTTGATATTAAATCAACCTTTAACTCAGATATTCCAGATATTTAATTTAATTCATAAGCCTCAAATATTGCATGGCTTGCTTTAAGAGGACAGCAGCTTCAGCACGTGTCGCAGCGTCTTGTGGAGCAAAGGTTGTTGCCGTCCTTCCAGTTATCAGGCCTTCATTTAAAGCAGCTCCTATAGCACCGTATGCATAGTCTGATATCTGTTCTTTATCTTCAAAAGGAATATTACTGGATACTTCGGTTCCCCCATCCCCCTCGATTAATCGAACAGCATTCATCATCATAACGACCATTTGCTCTCTCGTGATAAGGCTATCAGGATCGAATTCACCTTCACCCGTTCCTTGAACCAAGCCATTTTTCGCAGCGACATTGACTTCTGATGCATACCACACTGAAGAAGTAATATCCGCAAATGAATTAGAAACGAAATCCGAAGACAATCCTAGTGCCCTTACGAGAAGAGCTGCGAACTGTGCACGTGTAACCTGCATATCTGGTGAGTACAAGCGGTTTGTTGTTCCTTGGATAACCATTTTGGCAGCCAAGCTCTCCACATCCCTTTTTGCCCAGTGTCCATCCATATCTTCAAATACTTTCTCGTATTGAACAATGGTGTACAAACTACTTGTATTGCTGTTAATCACCACTTCTGTCTGATCATTTTTCACAGTGAAGAACGATGGAATAAACTTCAATTTCCCACTAACCGGATCGTAAACAACTGCAGTAACTCGCGAAGTATTCTTAATAGCTTTATTTACTTTCAGCACTTGTGTAATAAATTTGTCGCCATAGTTACGAATTTCTTCTACTTTATCATTAGATTTAAGAAATACTTTGAACTCAAAAATATCGCTTAAACGACCTAATCCTTGATTGGCAAACGCTTGATCAAACTGCTGTGTCATCTGTGTATTATTCTTATCCATACGGACGATCAGAGCGGCACCTGTATCAGAAGCATTCACAGCCTCGATTTCTTTGCGCTTCAATATTTCAAGCGGAAAATCGAATGAACCTAAGTCACTTTTTACAGTTATCACAGTTTCTGAATTATCTTTAAGACTGTTATACAATATAGACAGTGGTAATTGAACAGCGACCGATGAATGACCCCCTGGTATATCGATTGTTAGTGTGGGTTTATCCTTAACGCTTAGATCAGCTAATTTTCGAGCTAGTCGACTACTATCAATCACGACATTTACTGCTTTATTTCCATCCTTCATAGAATCTTTCCGAAGCTCAGTATCTTTTGGTATATAAAGTGAAGCATCTTCACTAGAGGGCGGAAGAGTTGGGGTAACATATATGATATTGCTTCCTGATCCCGTATTTCCGTTGCCATTGTTGCCTGACCCACTGTTAGTCTCGGGATGATATTCAAATGCCCCAATATCCGGCTGCCCATTGTACAATGAATTTCCCCAGAAATCGATTCCTCCATTGTTCTCGATAACTAGACCAGCGTTGATCGCAGATGAATCCAATTGTAGCTTATACCCACTAAGTCTGTTCGGATCGCCAAAATCGATGTTCATTCCGCCAGAACCAGGGTTCACCAGCTTTGGATCACCGTATACCGAATTTATGACAGTAATGTCCGCTTCCTCTGTTGAAACCGGTGGCGACATGCCATAAAAGATATTGGTATCAAACAAAAAGTTTTCTACTTTAGGAAATTCATAACTGCCACTTCCTAAATTATAAAATATATTATTATAAAAGCTTGCTGACTTCGGAATGCCGAAATAGTTACTAACTCGTACCATCAATGCGTTGGATAAGCTATCCAGATAGATAGTGTTATTGTAAATTTGAGCATTCGTATTATCACCTAATAATTCAATTACCTTTGCCTTATCATTCTGACTAATATTATATCTAACAATAGTAGAATCATTATAACCGCCTTCAGTAGCGTTAATGATAAGCATAAAGCCCCCGCCATTATCATGACTATAATTGTATTGGAAGATATTCCGACGATTATTAAAATCACTATCAAAACCATGGGCGTCTAAATTATTAGGCAGACGTTTTGTGCCATAGGCTTCATTGTATTGAACGGTAGCATCCTCCGTGTACCAGGTCCATATCGCAACGTTAGCATTATTAGCTCTTGCTGAGGTATCCTTTGCTATATTGTATTCTACTAGAGGCGCTTTACTCGTTTTTGCAACGATCCCATCTCCGCCTATGTCTTCAACAAAGTTGCTTCTAATCACTACATTCGTACTAAATGTTCCATCTGGACTTCTCAGAATAATTCCCGATCGGTCAACGGTTTTAACTGTATTATTCTCGATTAAAATATCATTAAAAGTCGAGGTATCCGCACTTGTCACATAATAAAATATGCCTACCCCTGTATGGGGACTCCGATTATCACCTTTAACATTATGCACATAACAATCCTTAACATAAATATGATCTGCTGTTAAAGGATTCTCACTATCTTCATTGTCCATTTGAATATAAATGCCGTACCTACTCGCCGCTTCTGGAGCGTCATTGATAATTTCCAAATTATTAATTTCCCAATACTCCTGATTAAAAAGATGTACTACCCCCTCATCAATTATTCCATCTCCATCAATAATAGGTTTATTGCCTGTTCCATATCGATCAATAATGATAGGGTTTCCATCACTACCCGATCCTTGAGGCTTCAACTGTCCCTTCCAATACCCTCCAGCTTTAAATAGAAGCTTAGTTCCTGGCTGGAAAACAACAGAATTGACCTTTTCAAGAGTTTGCCATGCAGCATCCGCATTAGTTCCAGTATTTAAATCATTTCCATTAAAAGGATCAATATAATAGGTCGCTGATGGTACTACTTCTGGCTCCTCTGGTACCTGAGGATTCAAATCTTCAAATCTCACTGCATCCGCCCGTGTATATAAATTCCGATCCTTTGAGTTTTTAGTTATCTTTACATATCCCGAATTCTCTTCGGTGAAAGTATAAACCCCTAGACTAACCCAACCTGATGAACTTAATGAACCTGGCGTCCCAGCTTTCCAATTCTGAAATATAAGATCCGTTCCATTTTCGTGTACAACCTCAATTTCGACGTTACTCTCACTAGCGGCATTGACAAGGCTGTAGATAAATACTTCGTACTCTCCTGGATTCTGAATTTTCGGGGTCCACTTTGCCCAACTCCCTGGTTCGGTTGTATATCTTGATCCAGAACCTTTATAACCCAGCACACCACTCTTCTCCCATTTACCGTTCTCCTCATACCCTTCATCCCCATTATCAATTACAATGGAAGACGCAAAACTAACCGCAGAAATTGAGAAATACAACAATGAAAACAGCATGAATTGAAATAATATCTTTTTAACCATGCTAGAGATCTACTCCCTTCAGTTGATCTACCGTTAAAAGTATGCGCTTACATAAAGTTGATCATAATAAAAAGCTACATCCATAGCTAAGTTAAAATTCAAATTCGTTTCCTCTTTTGAAGAAACCAAGAAGATCACCTTACAGGACAATAAGTGATCTTCTCTGTCTGTTCATATGTCTAATTATTCGGCGCGGATAATCAAGCAAGCCCCTGCGCTCACTTCTGCATAAACTCGATTCGGGGCAAGTCGTTGTATTGTTGCAGCTTCGCCATCAATAATGAAAGCTTGTGTAGCATGAATAAAACATTGTTGTTCACGTGAAGCAACAATACGCGCTTCTTTTAGCAAGCCTACCTCCCACGTTATGGAAACCTCGAAGCCTCCACGTGCGCGTAAACCTGAAACGAAGCCGTTGCTCCACGAGTCCGGAAGAGCAGGCAGTAAAGCAAGTTCATCGGAAGTGCTCTGCAGCAGCATTTCAACCACACCTGCTGATCCGCCGAAATTACCGTCAATTTGAAATGGCGGACAAACGTCTAAGAGATTGAATTGTGTAGAGTGCCGCAACAGCATCTCAATCATAGTTTCCGCTTGGTTTCCGTCCTCTAAACGTGCGAATAGATTAATCAACCACGCGCAGCTCCAGCCAGTATGACCACCGCCATTTGCCAAGCGTAGTTCAATCGTACGCCTCGCGGCCTCAATCAAATTTGGACTCCCTTGATGAATACTGGTTCCTGGGAAAAGGCCGTACAAATGGGACATATGACGGTGACCTGGTTCTTCTTCTACATAATCCTCAGACCACTCCATCAGTTGTCCTTTCTTACCGATACGCAAAGGGGGTAGCCTCTCCTTAGCATGGGAAACTATTTCCAAGAAACCCTCGTTTTCACCAACTACGGGGCCAGCTTTAATGCATTGTTCAAAAAGCTCGTTAATAATTTGCACCGTAGCTGCTGGACTCATATCAAGGCTTCCGATTGTGCCGTCAGGCGCGATATATTGATTCTCGGGCGACGTTGTCGGTCCAGATACTAGGTGTCCTGTAACCGGGTGCTCAACCATAAAGTCGAGATAAAAGAGTGTTGCCTCCTTTATGAACGGATAAGCCCTCAGTCGCAGAAAATCGAGATCACCGCTAAATAAATAATGCTCCCACATATGTGAAGCCAGCCATGCTGCTCCTTCATGCCACAGCAAATGCACGTAGTTCCGAAGGGTCGTCGTGTGCCAAGGATTCGTACGAACGCCGAATGCAATGCCATTGCTGCCATAACGCTCCAAAGCAGTTCGTCTTCCTTCCGGGCGTAACGCCTCCAAAAAGGTGAAAAGGGGCTCCGCAAGCTCTGACAGATTGCAGGTTTCTGCAAGCCAATAGTTCATCTGCAGGTTTATATTGATCGTATAGTCGGAGAACCAGGGTGGTGTAAAGCTCTCGTTCCATATGCCTTGAAGATTAGCCGGAAGCGTCCCAGGCCTCGAACATGCAATGAGTAAATATCGCCCAAAGTGGAAATGCAGCGCAATCAAGCTGAGATCAATTTCTCCATGGCGAAATGCTTCTAGCCGAATATCCGTGGGTATGTTTTCTTTCCCACCTTCGTCTAAGCGCAGTTGAACCCGTTCGAACAGCTCACCATGGTCCTTTACGTGAGACAATCGGATAGCTTCGTAACCTTTGCACACTGCTTTATCCAATTCTTCTCGGCAAACGAGTGCAGGTTCCCTCTTCCGGTAAGTAGTTTGAGCGGTCATAAATATAGTTGCCGTTCGAAAGCCTTCAAGGCGTAAGCCAGATTCAACTGGGAAGACACAACCCTCTTCTAGAACGACACGCAGCTGCACCTCAAAACCAACCCCGCCATCCTCACACTCCCCGCTCATCATGAGCGTATCGCAGCCATCGAACGTTAGCTTAACCGGTTGTTTCCGATCCAACATAATCGTGCAAGCATAATCTCGAAGAAGCTGCCCTTCCTGTTCTAACCTAACGATAAGTGCTTGATCCGGAAAGCTGCAGAATACTCGACGTAAAAAATGAGTTTCTCCGAAACGGTATGATGTGGTTGTAATCGCTGTATTCAAGTCCAATTCCCGTTCATAATTAGACGGCTCACCCTCTGGCAGCCTAAATGAGAGCAACAAATCGCCAAGCGGCTGATAGTTTCCGTAATTCGGGTTATTAGGAATGCGCATTGTTTCATGTGCAAGATCATGCGCCTCTTTGTGTTTGCCTTGGAATAGCAAGTCGCGGACTTGATCTAACGAAATTTGCGTCAAAGGATTTTCATTCTCATGCGGTTGCCCTGACCATACACTGTCCTCATTGAGTGCGATCCTTTCCTCTCGAACACCACCGAAAATCATGCCTCCTAGCCTGCCATTTCCAACAGGTAGAGCTTCATTCCAATCTGTTGCAGATTTGTTGAACCAAATTCGTTTCGAATAATTCGATGACTCTTCTTGAATCATAATAACGCCTCCCAGTGGTACGTAATGAATGATTATGAGTAGACGCGAACTTCAACAACTTCCGCAAAACGACCTCCATTTGAAGCTTCCACGACGAGGCGAAGCGCACTTGCCTTGACTGGAGCAGGCAAACGATGTATTCTTTTTCGTTTGTAATTCCCCTTTTCCCGATGTAATACAGTCCACTTTCCTTCCGAAAATGCTTCTAGTCGATAATCCCGAACAAGCTCCGGAATAGTATCGAACGGAGTACGGTGATGATGAAGATTAATTAGATCTTCATTTACGTCATCGTTAAAGACGATGTGTACTTGATTCAGTTCGACAGGTCTGTCTGTCCAGCTCAATTCTAGGCAGGCCTCTTCTCCACAGCTCAGTTCTTCCGATTTCCAAGCGTGAGGACCATCGTATGGACGACGATAACCGTCGATCGCTTTATACGCACTATAGGCTTCTATCTCTGGAAACGCGCGAAAGCAGAAAGTCTTTCGTTCAAGTCCATTAGTCCTCCACATGACCAACAGTTGATCCTCTTGCTGATCCGTGAGTGTATTCGTCTCCATCACACCATCGTTTTTACGGAAACTTAGAACGCCAGTCTCGTAACGATCATCGACGCGCAGGGTAATACAAGAATTGGACTTTATAATAATGAATGCATTCCTCGGAGTACCCGGTTTCCAAGACAATGGGAAACTCACCCACTGAGCTTCGCCAGCTGAAACGCTTACTGTCGCCGATGTTTCTAATTGAATAGGTACATAATTTTGCGGACTTCCCGTGCTCCATACTTCTACCGTTAACTTGGTATCGCCAGCTGAGTCTAGCAGCAACTCCAACTCTGAAAGCTCAGGATTAACAGGTAACAGCAAGCCAGCATCTGTCTCTAGCGCGAATTTGTCCGATGGATTCTCTGCAGCAAGCCGTACTCGGGTACTTGAGGCACAAATGGTTGCCCTCTGCGCCTGATCACGATCGTCATGGTTGACGATACCAAGGACAGAAGCGTCTTGTCGTAGCAGTGTCTGACTTAGCTCTTCCAGATGTATCTCATAGACATCACGTGGCGAACCCCCATGCTGTACCGCTATTGCAGCGCCTGTTCCCGCTGCCTCACCCATAACTGCGCAGGTCGCCATGACCCGGGTCGTTCCAAAGGCAATATGCGTTGCGCTCACATTACGTCCCGCAAACATCAAGTTGGAGACGTTGATTGAATAAAGTGACCGAAACGGAATATGATAGCTACCATCCATATGCCAATGCTTCGAACCGCTTTCTATCGAATACATACCTTGAGGCGGGTGAAGGTCGATCGACCAACCACCAAAGGCGACGCTGTCCTCAAATCTTCGTTGTGCAATAATATCGTTTTGATTAAGCACGTAATCGCCTATAAAGCGGCGATATTCTCGTTTGCCGGGCAACGCACCAATCCATTCTAACGTCATATTTTCAGAGTCAAACTTGCCAGAATTTTTAATATAGTCCCATATTCCATAGATGACAGACCATAGCTCATCCCGAATGCGCTCATTCTCATGTACGGTATCTAGCTCGCCCCCCCACTCGACCCACCAGTAATCGCAACCAGAATCACCACTGCGAATTACCCTTGTTATAGGAATCGTTGTTCGCAAAATATCTTTAGCGAAGCTTGGCGGTACATATTTTACAGGATGACCCGCATCTTTGGTGTAGAACAAGATCGTGCTGCCTAGAGTGATATCGTCGGCATTCTCAGGAGCCCAAGCCTCTCCGTACTCGTTATGGGCTTCGCGTCCCAATCGGTACTGAGCACCAGCAAGAAATCCGATCAGCCCATCACCTGTACAATCGAGGTAAATTTCACTTTTCAGTCGAATTTTTCGTTCGGAACCCATCATCCAGCCTGTGACGGAGCAGATGCGTCTCTGATCCGCTTCTCCCTCAGCTTCAACTTCATGCACATCAGTGTTTAAGAACAAACGGATATTCGGTTCGGCTTTCACTGCCTCCATTACAACTAGATCCCAGATATAAGGGTTTCCATCCGGGTTGCAGAACTGATTCTCAATAAACAATTCGCCCATGATACCCGTCTCTCGCGCATTACGGTGTTTACCATGCGCGGTTGCCCCACAGACCCAGACGCGCACCTCACTGCTGGAGTTCCCACCCAGAACAGGACGATTATGAACAAGTGCAACGGTTCGTCCTAGACGAGCAGCTGCGATCGCCGCGTTGACACCGGCTAAACCTCCTCCTACTACTGTAATGTCTATCTGAATGGTTTCCTCCCTCATTACATTCACCTCAACCTTTCACCGCAGCATTGGCAACACCTTGAATGATGTATTTCTGGAAAATTATAAATATGATTATCATAGGCAGGATCGCTGCTGAAGCTGCCGCCATCATACCGTTATAATCGATTGAATTTTCTAAAATAAAATTCTGTAGCCCCAGCGGTATCGTGTATAGATTCTTATCGATCAGAAATATTAGTGAATTCTCATAATCATTCCAATTCCACGAGAAATCCAGAATGGCAAGTGTGGCAATGGCTGGTTTAGCTAGTGGTACAATTAATTGAATGAATATCCGAAAGTGGCCTGCCCCATCTATTAATGCAGCTTCCGTGATCTCCTTCGGAATACCCATAAAGAACTGGCGAAGCAAAAACACGCCAAAGATGGTGAAGATGCCAGGCAAGATTAATGCCCAATGTGAATTAAAAATACCCATTTCGTTAAACATAATGAACTTTGGCACGAATAAAATTTGGGGAGGGATAAGCATCATGGATAAGTACAACAGAAACAATGAATCTCTACCCCTAAATTCAATTCTGGCAAATCCATATGCCGCTAAGCTTGATACGAATAATGAACCTACCGTTGAAAGAACGGCCACCTTTAATGAATTCGAATAATATTGAATAAAGTTTTGTTCACCAAACCAAACATTGTAATGATGACTCCATTGAAACTTATCCGGAATCCATTTAATCGGATAGTCAAACACTTCTAACGGTGTTTTTACAGATGTACTAAGCATCCATATAAACGGGAGAATCATAAGTACACCGAAGATTAATGCAATGGCCGTTGGAATTAGCTTTCGGAGTTCTATTGGACGCGTCCGTTTCTTAACGGATGCTTGTTTCTGTAGAATATGATTTATAACAGTTGCTTTCATGGTTTAGCCTCCTTTTACCCGTAATGCACCCATTTTTTTTGTCCGTACCAATTGAAAAGCATGAGGATGAGAACAAAAGCAAAGAGCACCCATGACGCCGCTGAGGCAAAACCCATCTCATAATAACGAAATGCAGATTTATAAATATATAGTGATAGGACTGTCGTACTATCCCCTGGTCCGCCACCAGTAATCGCCTGTATAATGCCAAAGGATTTTATCGCGCCTATAAAGCCAGTAATTAGGAGTAAAAAAGAAGATGGACTGATTAACGGCAACATGATATGCCTTACAATTTGATTCGACTTAGCGCCGTCGATTTTTGCTGCTTCCAGCAATTCTGGTGATACTTCCTGTAAGGCTGCAAGATAAATAATCATGTTGTAGCCAATCATAATCCAAACCTGGATAATAACGATGGCGTAAATTGAAGTGTTTGTTGTAGACAGCCATCCAGGAGGGTCAGATATACCAATCGCTCTCAGCGTTCCATTGATAGGACCATTTTGGGGTTCAAATAACAGCATCCATACAAATGCAATAGCCACGCCGTTCATGACATAAGGTAAGAAATACATGGATCTGAGCAGCTTTTGAAAGTAAACCTTGCGATTTAAAAAATAAGCAATAAAAAACGAAATAAACATGGATACGGGCACACTCATAACAAATATAAAAGTGTTCTTAATTGATCGATAAAAGGACCCATCATTAAATAATCTATTAAAATTATCTATACCTATAAATTCGGGTGATTTTCCACTCATATAAGTCCAGTCCGTAAACATCAAATAGAATGAGAATAATGCAGGCACCAAAAAGAAAAATATAATGCCGATCATGCTCGGTGTGATAAATAGGTATCCTGCCAGCTTCTGCTTTAAGTTATAATTCCACTTCATAGAAGTACCTCCGAGTAGGTGGAGGAAGATTCCCTGAATCCCTGAATGCTTCCTCCAGAAATCTATCAATTGTTACTGGGCCAATAATTCATTATGTCTCTTAACGATACTTTTAATTGTTTCGTCTAGACTTTTCTCTTTTAGGAAATAACGTTCTATTTCTTCCTTCCTCATATCCGATACTTTACGGTCAATGCTGTTGATATATTTAGGACTGTTCCCGAGTACAACTGCTTTTAGCGAGTCCATGTCATAAAGATCCTCCATGCCAGCTGTCATCAATTTAACAGTTTGATCCAAATCCGTATGCTTAGAGGCTGGAATTCTTCCTCCCTTTGCCAAATATTGCGAACCAACATCCGCGTACCATTTTAGAAAGGCCCAAGCTTCTTCTTTATGCTCTGAATTTGCATTAATAGAAACCACATCGCCTAAGCCGCCTTCAATTTTGAAATTCGATTGTTTATCTACTGCACTTGGTATAGTGGCAAAAGCAATTTTGAAATCCCGAGGATAATCTGTCAGATTGTTAGATGATCTAAAAATCCAGCCACCGGCGCCAAGCATAGCTGCTTTTTTAGTTAAGAACATTGCATCCACAGCCATTTTAGAAGCACTTTGATCCCCATAGGTTGGAATTGATTTATCCTCATGCATCATGGCATGCCAATTTTGCAGACTTTCTCTGACCTCTGGGGCATCAAATTTCGAAGTTTTATTTTCAGCGATCGCATTTTGGAAGGTGCCGTCAATTTGCATATAATAGTACCAATCAAATTGTGCATAGCCATATTCAAAATCTTGTTTCAACACCTTCGCATATTTACGTAAATCATTCTGGGACCAGTCCAGTGGAGGAATTGGTAAATTTGCTGCGTCTAAAGCATTTTTATTAAGAAAAATAAAGTTATTTCCTTTACTTGTTGGTATGCCATAAAATTTAGCGTTAACTTGCCAATCTGCCGCCTCAGGACCCATGGCATCCAAAATGTCATAATCGCTAAATTGACTTAAATCAAGAGCAGCCTTACTGTCAACACGTTTACCAAGAAACCCCTTGTTATAATTCACATAAAGGTCTACATCCTGCCCCGTTACCAATGCTGTATCCAGCTTAAGATTTCCACTATCGTCATTTACGTATCGAATATACTCCACTTGAATCTTCGGGTTCTCTGCATTCCAAGCATCTACTGCTTCTTGCGGACCCGCTTCTTCTGGAACGGAGCCCCAGAATGTTAGTTTTACAGGCTCTTCTGAAACAGCGCTACTCGAAGGCTTAGATGGACTATCACTTGCATTGATGCTAGTACTAGAGTCCCCTGATTTACCGCATGCTGCTAGTACTAGGGTGATAGCTAGTAACACTACAGGTGCAGAATATCTCTTTCTTGTCTTCACATTAACCCCTCCGTGTTCTAAGTTAAGTTTTACAGCTAAAGCATATCACCGGAGTAAGCGCGTTCACAGAAACAGATTTCGTGTAAAATTACACATTTTTCGTGTTTACGTTTTTTATTTTTTATAGGGCATGATTGTGGATCTCCGATATTCACTTGGCGTTACCCCCATAATTTTTTTGAAAACTCGTATGTAATAATTTACATTTATAAAACCGCATAACTCTGAAATATGCGAAATTGACGAATCTGTATCGCATAAATAGGTTATGGACTTCTCCACTCTCACCTTTTGGACAAAAGAAATAAGCGAATGGCCTGTTTTTTTACTAAACAATTCACTTACATAATTCTGATTCATATTGATATAAGCGGACATTTCTTTCAGCGTGATTTGGTCTTTGTAATTTTGATATATGTAATTCATGATCTTATTGATTTCAGGGTGATCCGTGAAGGTCTGTTTAGTATTAGTCGGCTTGCTTTCCGGTAAAATCTTTTCGATCATCGTTAACTTCCTCATTTGTTGCAGTTCCTTATTCAATTTTTTTAATAGTGCCTGCATCTTCTCACGTTCTAAAGATAACTTCAGAATATATCCTGACGCACCATGCTCGATTGCTTGTTGCGCATACTCAAATTCACTCATGCAAGTTAACATGATAAACCTGCAATTATAGCCATTGTCACGAACAGTTTTCAAAAGTGTAATACCGTCCATTACAGGCATCATAATATCGCATATGACTAAATCAGGTTGGTGCTCTTTAATAAACTCAAATGCACTTAGCCCATGGTGGCATTCTCCGACAATCGAAAAGCCTTCCTCTTCCCATGAAATAAAATTTCTTAAGTAGCTTAATGAATGTATCTCATCCTCAACAAGAAGTGTTCTCCACATGTTATTTCTCTCCTTTTCGATACGGCTCTGATAGCAGATATGGAATAGTCAATTGAACAGTTGTCCCCTGCTCAGAAGAGACCATTGAGAACTTCGCTTTGTCCTTAAACAAAAGTTGTAATCGCTCTTTAATATTGTCGATACTAATCCCTTTACGCCGTCTTAAAGATTTGATAGCCCCTGCCTTCTCTATGCCCATTCCGTTATCAGAAACCTCTATCACTAAATTCTGTTCCTGCTTACTAGCTCGCACTGTAATGACAGGTTCTGCAATCGTCTGAAAGGCATGTGTAATTGCATTCTCCACAAGCGGCTGTATGCTAAATTTCGGAACAAGCGTGTGGTTCAGATCAGACTCGCATTCATATTTAATTTGAATATGACTTCCAAAACGTTGCTGGTGGATCAAAAAATAAGCTTGAATCATACTCATTTCTTCTTCCAAGTAAATCATATCAACGTCGGTATTCAGGCTTGTCTCAAGGATTCTGCCCAGTGCGATGCATACCTCATGGACCTTATGCTGTTCCTCCGGAATAACAGACATACTCTTTATTGTATTTAGAGTATTTAATAAAAAGTGAGGGTTCATCTGTGAGAGCAGAACTTGAAATCGGACAGCCTCCTTTTGCCGCTCCTCTATCTTGAGCTTAGAAATCAAACTTTCAATTTCCACTACCATCGAGTTAAAGCTTTGTGCAAGGGTTAGTATTTCTCCATCAAAGCGCTCTTCATCTAACCCCGTTTTAAGATTCGTCTTCGCCAGTTGTCGCATTTTCAATTGCAATTCCCTTAGAGGACGACTCACACTAGATGAAATAAAGAATGTCACCATGACAAACAATACGGTCAGTATGGTAAAAGTCCAGAAAAATGAACGTTTCAATTGATTGGTTTCTGCAAACAAGGTATCAAGCGGTACCATGCGGACTAAATACCATTCGAGTTTTGGAACGTAACTATAATGATAAGCAAATTGTTTATCCATTATTTTTGTGGAAGTAATCGTTTTCATTTTCTCAAATAGCTGAGCACCATTAACTTGATCACTACTTCCAGTCGTAAGTATGATCTCGCCATTCTTGTCCATGATCAAATAATGTTCACCTTGCGTTGAATTCTTCTTCATTTTAGAAATCCATTGCCTATAATCTATACCTATACGCACGATAGCATAAGGGTTTAATGATTTGTCCTTAAGAACACTGTATAGGGACAATATATCCAGACTCGTTGTATAGTCTCGGTTTACATAATTCGCCTCTCTTTGCCATCTGTAAGTTTCGTTGTTGGAGAGCATCTCCGAGTACATCGCCATCATGGTCTTTGATTGATTGTCATTGTTCAGTGGACTATACGTTAAGAATACATTGTCTTTAAGATCTGAGATGGTGTAGAACACAGGGGGGGCAGAGAGAAACAAACTGATCATAAATCCATTGAGAAGTGCTTCAATCTCGTCTCTCCGTTCAAGATAGGTATATTGCTCTGGGTGCTTCAATCTTTGTTCTGTGGATGGGTCTTGTTCAATCAATATCATTGTTTTTGCAGCAATACCCATATAATCTTCTAACTCCTGCCGAATCTTTTCTAATGAGCTTTGGCTTTGTTCACTATTTTTTAACCACATCTTTTCTTCAGCGGTGTAGAAGTTATATAGGTTAATGGATGATAGAGGTATAAGCAGCAATAAGAAATATGCAACGAAAAGCTTATACTTCAATGATGATGGAACAACTTTTTTTAATACCTGCTTTAATGAATATCGTGCCAATCCATTCCCTCCCACCTAATTGAATTTTTTATTGTTTCTTCCACTCATTTTTAGATTTTCAATACATGATTGTCAAGAGAGATGATTATATGATGCTGTGCAGAGCAAAAAACACGAAGGGAACTGGACGGTTAATCCAATTTCCACTCGTGTTAGGGAATTAGCGATAATAAATAAAAGGCTTGAATAATAAACAAATATAATTTCATCGCTTCAAATCCTTTGCGCTTTATTCCATGATTATACATCTGCCCTCCATAGGGCGATAGCCCCTGTAAAATGAATACAATATTAGATAATGGGTTTGCCTTCTAAAATCAAAAGGCTCTGACAGAAATAAAAAGACAAATAAGGATGTCTCTGAAGTATTAGCTTCAAGACATCCTTAAGTAGGTCTTCATAAGGAACTCATAGAAAGTGTCGAGTCGTTCGGTTAGAGCTCTATCGTGCGGATTTTGCCGTTTTCTTCATAATGGAGTTCCGTAAATTTCATACTGCGTTTATGGTCCACGCCGCCAGACAGCGATGCGTCATGATAGAACAAATACCATTTCTCGTTAAATTCCACGATAGAATGATGAGTCGTCCAGCCAATAACTGGATTCAGGATCGTTCCTTGAAAAACAAAAGGTCCGCAAGGCTTATCACTCACCGCGTAGACGATCTTATGGGTTGTGCCAGTAGAGTACGAGAGATAGTATTTCCCTTTATACTTGTGCATCCATGGACCCTCGAAGTACCTCCTGTCTTCATCACCCGCAAGGATTGAGTTCCCTTCTTCATCAATAATGGTAATCTCCTGAGGGTCAGATTTGAATGTCAGCATGTCTTCACTCAGCTCACCCACCCAAGGACCGTAAGCCGGTTCCTCTGGACCCTTTTCTAGCGCATCTTGTTGAAAAATACCGTCTTGCCACTTTTCTAATTGTCCACCCCATAAGCCGCCAAAATACATGTAGGCTCTTTCGTCCTCGTCCACGAATACGGCTGGATCGATGCTGAAGCTCCCTTCGATATAGCTTTCTTGAGCCTGGAAAGGACCAGACGGAGAAGTAGACGTAGCCACTCCGATACGGAAAATACCTTCCTTGTCCCGGGCCGGGAAAAACAAATAATACGTCCCCTGCCGGTACGCGGCATCGGGCGCCCACATTTGCTTCGAAGCCCAAGGCACATCCCGAAGATGAAGCGCCTCTCCATGATCTACACAGGGGGATGTAGGATCTTCCAAGGAAAACACATGATAATCCTCCATCGCATATTGGTCACCATTATCATTTGTAGGTCCATCATGGTCAATATCATGGGATGGGTAAATATACAGCTTGCCCTCAAATACATGAGCGGAGGGATCGGCTGTATAGAGATGGGTAACTAACGGTTCATTTTTTGTTGCCATAATAGGACTCTCCTCCTGATTGAGATTACGCCTGTAGCCAAGCAGAAATGGATTTTACCGTCCTTATAGGGACGGTTCCGTTTCTGCGAGAAATATCAGAACATGAGTAGACATGTGAAACTTATACTTTCTGATATTTCAAAAAAAGGTACACTAAGGCGCTCCTAAAGTATTTTCAGCTAATGTTCTCACATTTCCATAACTATAATTTAGCTAATCAACAGGCCTAGATTGGATTTGATTGGTTCCACTGCGCTACCTTATTCGAAGCCAGCTTACCGGGGTTATTCTTTGACACCACCAAGTGCCACGCCCGCGATAATATATCTGGATAACAAGAAGTAAACTATAAACAACGGTAAAGCCGTCAAAGCCAGACCCATATAGATTGAGCCGAACTCCGTTTTGTAGATATCACCTCGGAGCAAGCTGACCATGATTGGCATGGTATATTTCTCCTTCTGTGTCAGCAATATCAGCGGCATGAACAGGTTGTTCCAGTTGGCCACAAAGGCAAAGATGGCCTGTGTTGCTACTGCCGGCATCATCAGCGGTAAGATAATCCGGTTGAAAGTGAAGAATTCACCAGACCCATCTACGCGCGCAGCTTCAACGATCTCTATCGACAGAGTTGCGAGCAAGTATTGGCGCATGAAGAACACCACCGCCGGTGCAGCAATTGCTGGTAGAATCAGCGGAAGGAAATTGTTGGTCCAATGTAATTTATACATGAACTGATAGAATCCAATTGCGCTCGCTTGGGAAGGAATCATCATCACGCACATGATGAAGGTAAAGAATGGCCCCCGTAGCTTCCAGCTGTAAGTGACGAGCCCATAGGCCGCCAAGGACGAGAAATAGACTGTACAGAGGGTTGCAGAACTGGCAATAATAAATGAATTCAGGAACCCTTGAAGCGGATCAAAGCTCTTATCGAGCAACACTCGCAGATTGCTCATCATGTGGCTCGAAGGAAGCAGAGAAAGTCCGCTTTGAATTTCCGGTGTAGAGCGTGTGGCATTTACAAACATGATCCAAAACGGCAGGATACTGAGCACCGCCAAAGAGATGCAAACAACATAGATAATTGTCTTGTTGATCTTTCGGTTAACGGTTCCGCTTTTCTGATTATTTGCCATGTGTTACACCTCCCTCACGGGCTGCTATAGCAGCTTTTCTATACTTTTGTTTTTGTATTTTTTTAAGTCTTGACGCATCGCGGTCACGCATCACATAGAACAGGATTCCAGCCAGTACTGCCGAAATCAAGAACATGATCATGCTCGCTGCTGCAGCACGATTATACATATAGCTGCCCTTGAATGCTTGCCCGTAGATAAACATGGACGTGGTAAGCGTAGAATCGTCCGGTCCGCCTGCAAGGAATAATTGCGGAATATCGAACATGGTCAAACCACCCACCATCGATGTAATCAGTGTGAACAGCAATATCGTACGCAAACTCGGCAGTGTGATACGGAAGAAGGTTTGAAACCCGTTAGCCCCGTCAATCGATGCAGACTCGAAGAGAGCAGGATTTATACCCATAACGCCGGCAATCAGGACGATCATGGTGTTGCCGTACCACATCCAGAACTGGATGAACGCGACAATGCCCCGTGCTGTCGTCTTATCCTGCAAGAAGAACACCGGAGCGTCGGTCCATCCCAACATTTGAAACAAACTGTTTACAGGACCCATCGGATAGGCGAATAAAGTGCTGAACAACACGGCAATCGTACTCGCTGTGATGATATTAGGCATATAGAGCAGAACCTTGAACAAGCCTTGTCCCTTTATATTGAGACGCTTATTCGTGAACCATGCCGTTAGCAAGAGCGCGAGAAGCATCTGGGGAACGAAGTTAGTAATCCAGAGCAATCCAGTGTTGATCAAAGACTTCCGGAACGAAGGATTATCAAAGAGAAGATCTTTGAAGTTTTGAAAAGGATTATCAAGGATATGGATCGGTTTTGGTATTATTCCTTTCATATCGGTGAATCCAATGACTGCGGTATATAAAATGGGATACAGTGAGAAAATCAGAAATGCCAGGACAAACGGAAAGGTAAAAATATAACCGTATTTCGAATAGTTCACATTTTTGCGGCGCATGCTCTCACCTCTTTAGTTGATATGAAGGGGCGGGATTACTCCCCCGCCCCTCCGAATCCTTCTTATTCGCTTTCAATGCCAAGTTGGTCTTTGACTTGTTGCTTAAAGGTTTCGATCGCTTTGGCACGGTCCTTGTTGCCCGCGGTGTATTCACGCACTTGATCACGCCAGAGCTTGTTGATTGTTTCGTCGTACTGGGTCAAGTTTTTACCTGAAGCGTTTGCATTGGCCGGTACAAACACGTCGAACATGTTCTGACCACCGAGCAGTGGAACTTCACCGTTTGATTTCGACATGACAACGGAGGAAGCAACGCTGTCCTTCGTACCTTGCTCGCCTTCCTTCATGGTACCGTTAGCCCAGTAATATTGGAGTCCCGTTTCGGAGGTGTCGAGTGTAACCCACTTCACAAAGTCTGCAACAGCCTGTTTCTTGGCATCGTCCTTGGTGACGTCTTTGTTGGCAAGCAGCCAAGTGCCACCCCAGAAGAACCCTGTTGGTGGTTCGGAAACCGCCCAGTCGCCATTCGTGTCTTTTACTTGACCGTTCATCACGTAGTTGATGAGCCAAGCAGGACCGAAGAAACCGAAGATTGGTTGGGCTCCAGAGCCTGACATATCGGCGTACCAAGCTTCCGTCCAATCCGTTGTATCGTTGTGGTAGCCATTGTCTTTTAACTTTTTAGAGAGGTCAAGGAACTCTTCCCGCTTCGGATCGATATGAAGCTTGCCATCAACAATCCAACCCTTATCCGAGCTGTTCTCAATTGGATGCCAGATATCTCCATCGCCGGAAACGATGCCGTATCCTTTAGCTTTCAACTTCGCGGCTGCTTCGTAGAATTTATCCCAGCCTGGTCCAATTTCATTTTTAATAGTGGCTGGATCGTCGGTTCCAAAAACATCCTTCGCAATGGAACGGCGATAGATGAATGCACCGCCAGTCGCTTGATAGCCGAGGGCTTTCAATTTGCCGTCTAGGCTACCGATGTCAACCGAGTATTGAGCGATGCCAGCGTCCTTAACCATTTGGTCGTCAAGGCCCAGGTCAGAATAGTTGGCCGAATAGCTGGATGCATCGCCTTGTGTATACTTGAGCACAAATGCTGATTCAGCTGCAAAAATATCCGGGGCATCTTTTCCACCAGCTGCCAGAGCCTGATCAAGAGCAGGCTGATAAGCACCATCAGTGGTTGCAATAACCGTAGTTTTGAACTCAACATTCGCATCCGGATGAGTTTCCATGTACTTCTTGGTCATATTAGGTATCTCATCTGTAAAGCTCCAGAGATTGATAGTGACTTTCTCACCTGTTCCTTTTGATGGAGCTTCGGTAGCGTTTGCTGCTGGTGCAGTCGTTGGGCTTGAGCTAGATGAATTAGAATTAGAATTCGAGTTCCCACCACATGCTGCGAGAGCAGATGACATCACGAGCAATGTAGAGAGCCCCACTAAACTACGTTTCATACTTTTCATATCTTTGCCTCCCCTTTTGTATTATCACTTCGGTTTTATGTAACCGCATTCATAATTATAGATCCTGCAATCCTTAAGCATAAGGACACCCTCTTTAGGAAAACTTCCACTATTTTTAGATTCAGTTCTATAGAGCGCAAAAAAAGAGACGCCAAGGGATCTATCCCTTGGTGTCTCCATACTCTGTTTATATTTCTGATCATTACTTATCCGCTTTTAGCGCATCATCCTGCTTCTTGATGAATTCTTCAGGTGTGACGGCTTCACCGAACAATGCCTGAATCTGATTCATGTGTATGGTAGATGCGACTGGCTTCATTTGTGTATCCAGATAAAGAGTTACTTTATTAGCCTTATTTAACTCGTTTAATAGATCAATGAACATTTGCGGTAGCTTGATGGCCGCAGTATCTACTTTGGTAGCCGGGATTACGCCTGCATTGACAACAGAATGCTCCCCCCACTTTTGAACGAAAAAGCTGACGAATTCTTTGGCCTCCAGAGCATGTTTGGAATTTTTGGAAACGAACAATCCAGTGCCCGGACCACCGACCCAATCATCGACGTTACCTTTGCCGCCTTCAACTGTCGGGAACTTGAAATAACCGATGTTGACTTTAAATTCTTGGGCTATATTTGTTGTGGTCGTGAAATCTGGCAGCTCCCAAGTCCCTGTAACGAACATGGCTGACTTTCCGTTCATGAACTGTACCTTAGCTTCATCATTGGATAATCCGTTGTAGCCTTTGATGAATGTGTTCAGGTTTACCAATTCTTGTACTTGTCTTGCAGCCTCTAGCAAGGAAGGATCTGTGAAGTCCTGATCCGCAACAGCTTTATCCATCAGGTTAGGTCCCCCAATACGATCAGCTAGATACATGTACCAGAAGGAAGCCGGCCAACCGTCCTTGCCTCCAAGAGTAACAGGTGTTATGCCATTGTTGTTCAGTGTTCGAATGATCGCTTTGAGATCATCCAAGGTTTGGGGAGGCTGCAGATTAAATTCTGAAAATATTTCTTTATTATAGTAGACCGGAACTATGTTTAGTTCGACAGGAAGGGCATACGTCTTCCCATCAAAGGAGTACCCCTCCGTCGTACCAGCTACGAATTTTCCTTTCAACTCATCCTGTAAAAGATCGTCCACGGCTGCAAACTTATCTCCCCTAACATAAGGATCCATAAAGCCTGCTGCCCAGGTGAATCCGATGTCCGGTAGATCGTTGGAAGCGGCAAGTACCTTCAGTTTGCTTTTATACTGCTCATTTTCAAGAACTTCTGTCTTGATGGTGATATTCGGATTAGCTTCTTCAAATTCTCTGATGATTTCTTTTACCATTTTGTTTTGCGCGGAGTTATTGCTATCCGGCCATAGATGCATCATTTTTAAAGTGATTTTCTCGCCGTCGCTCTTGCTGCTATTCCCCTTATCCCCATTGCAAGCTGTTGTTATCAACAACAATGTTAAGAAAAGGGTGATGGATAATCCGATCCTCTTCGTAGATATTCCCCCCTTGCCGAGCCGTCATTGGATATTCGCTTCTATACCATTCCTCATGGAAGAACGATACTGCCCTGGACTCATTCTTTCGTATTCCTTGAACAGCTTGTTGAAATATTTAACCGTCTGGTAACCCGTAAGGCTGGCAATTTCCGCTATAGGCAGATTCGTTTTCAACAGTAATTCCTTCGCTTTCTGCAATTTTCTACGGGCGACATACTCGCTGAAATTCATCTGGCATTGCTCCTTGAAAAGAGAACTGAAATAGCTCCCGTTCAGATGAACAAGTCCGGCTACTTCCTGCAGGCTGATCGCCTCTTCTATATGCATTTCCACATAGTCTATCGCCTGACGGACCGGATCGCTTAATGCGGCATCTTCATCTCTTATGGCCATTAATTGTGGATCAGCCATCTTCCGCATGAAGCCGATATGTTCCTGCTCCTCCCCTGCCTTCAGGGCATTCTCCACAGATGCGATTAGCTTTTCCCGACTGGCTGGCTTGAGCAAATATTCAACTACGGACAACTGAATCGCTTGCTGAGCATACTCGAACTCGGCATGACCGGAGATGAGAATAACGGATGGCTGACGCTGTATTTTTTTATCCCTTATTTGACTAACTAAAGAAAGACCACTGATTCCCGGCATGCGGATATCCGATATCATGAGCTCCACTGGTATTTCCTCCAAAATTTCAATAGCCGAGATCCCATTGCTTGCCGTAAGGATTTCATAATGACCGGCTGCCCACACCTCTAGTATTTTCTTCATTCCTTCTCTAGATCTCGGTTCATCGTCGACAATAAGAATTGTTCGGCTTCTCATGACATTTTGTCTCCTCGAACAGGAATTTTGATGTTTATACGGGTACCTTGACCTTTTTGGCTATCGATGGTCATTGCCGCACCCTGCTCATTCTCTCTCGAAAAAAATAGTTGAAGCCTTCTATGCACATTAGCGATTCCGACACCGGAATCTTTTGAAGAAGATACCTTTCCGCTATCCAGCCCTTCCACAAGAGAGCGCAGCATCTCCTCGTCCATTCCCATCCCGTCATCTTCCACCGTAATGGTGACCCATTCTTCATCTCCAGCAACCGTTAGCTTTATCCATCCCGGTTCAATCTTGCTCTCGACCCCATGCAATACGGCATTCTCTACAAGGGGCTGCAGCAACAGTCGGGGTAACTCCACATTCGAAAATTCAGGAGGAACCTCAATTTCCCACTCCAAGCGATCTTCAAATCGCATCTTCATAATAAGCAAATATCGCTTTACATGCTCCAGCTCATCCTGTAACTTCACCCATCCCCCTTTACTCGAGCCGGTGATCGTATAACGGAATAAATCAGACATGGCGACAACATACTCTGCCAGTTGATCTTCATCCCTATCCAACAATGACCAGTACAGAACATCTAGGGTATTGAACAAAAAATGCGGATTAATCTGCGCCTGAAGTGCCTTCAACTCCGTATGACTCCGGGATAACTCCTTCTCATAAACTAACTGGATCAGCTCGTTGATATTATCAACCATTTTGTTATAGGAATAATTCAGTTCCTGAATTTCCATAGTGGACGATACGTTTTCGATAGGCTTCAGAATGCCTAGACGGGTACTTCTCATAGCTTTGATCAACCTGAACACAGGTCTGGTAATAAGTATAGATAGGAAAAACGAAAGCAAGGTGAACAGTAAGGTACCCATCAAGGCCGATACGACAATGGTCGTCCGCAAGACCGATATCCCCTTGGTGATGACGTTCACCGGGGTTAAGATGAGTAGCGTCCATCCTGTCACGGAAGACCGCTGTTTGACAACGATAAAGGATCGTTTGCCGATAGAAACATTCTGATCGTCAGATTCCTCCACCAGCTTTGCTGCTGTCTTTTGTGAAATACTGTCATCGTTAGACGTGATGAACTGCCCATCAGGAGCGAGAAGTAATACTGTTTCTCCGTCCCCTTCCCCGGATAAAGACTCTTTAAGTGCAAACTTGTCTCGGTCTGAGCGAATGAGTAAATACCCTCCAGTTGTGAAATGCCGATCAATAAGGCTGATCTGTCGAATCGCCACAAGCGATGTAGGATCGAGCGGATCAATACCGAACCAAACGAGACTGCCTTCCTTTCTCGTCGCCATTTCGATCCAATCTTCGGGTACCTTATCTCTAAGGGTGCTGCCGTCGAGAGGATACAGCCTCACTCCGTCTTTATTATAAAGCTCAACAGATTTGATGCCGTCCGTGTAGATTTGGACCAGATTGATAATAGATGGCAGCGCTTGCCGTTCCGTAAAGGTAGCGGGATGACCCTCTATATCGCGTAAAAGGAGTTGCTGAATATAATCGTTAGTCGAGACCAGCGTCGTCAGAGAATTAATCTGTTCGAGAACGCTTTCCAAACGGCCGTTAGCCTGAATCGCGGTTTGCTGAATATGCTTCTCCGCATTGTTCTTGAGTAGCGTCGAGACTGAATGGAACGTAATCCCTCCAACGAACGTCAGAATGATGAGCATGACGGCGAGAAAACCGAGCAACATTTGATTTCGCAGCGTATTTAACTTTAACATCGACAGTATCCGCCGCATGCAGTCTCTTCCCCTCTTTGTCATATGAGCATGAGATGATCGCCCCTATCCGTAAAAAAGTAAGGGCTTTCAACCTTTTCAGTCATTATATTAGCATGTTTGCTAATGATCCGCTAAGAAAGAATTATGGATTCGACAAAAAGAACTAATATTCTCGCCCCCAATACCGACAGACGGGGTCATTAGCTCCATTTCTAGCAACCTTTTATGTAGGAGTGTCTTACTCCTAATTAAAAAAATCCCGATGATGTATTCATCATCGAGGCTAACTAATTTTTTATTTTCGCCAAAAAGTTGAACAATCTGCCTTATCCATAATGTTAAACTCGATCATTTTCTCAAGTAATGAGAAATCAACCGGACTATCCCACCGGATCCGTAACAACTGCTTGGTGTGATCATAGCCAGCCTGTACAATTGCATCAGAGAAATGATTAATCCCTGCGATTTCAGGCGCAACAGCCATATGTTGTTTGGATATGCTAAAGCCAATAATATAGGTGTCGTGATCGGTGAACATAGGCTGATTCCACGCAATTTTTGGTTTTAAA
The DNA here is from genome assembly GCF_038000135.1 of Paenibacillus sp. FSL F4-0236. NCBI lineage: Bacteria > Bacillati > Bacillota > Bacilli > Caryophanales > Paenibacillaceae > Paenibacillus > Paenibacillus sp. FSL F4-0236. The sequence goes on along the minus strand of NZ_JBBOBK010000003.1, from coordinate 36,661 downwards.
TCTGTGAATTTCTTAGTTACCCAAGCCAACACCTCTTCCATTCGCTCCCGATGCTGCGGGTTATCAATTTGCGCTAAATAGTCTGCAAAAACCTCCATGTCGATCACTCCTAACCTCAGAATCGCCTTTTGTTCAGGCGTAGTTACAAAAAAACACCCCGTTAGATAATCATATCTAACGGGGTGTTAGGGTGCAACTTTTTATAACGGTACTATTGTGTGGGAAAGGTTATATCCTACTCCACAGTGACACTCTTCGCCAAGTTACGTGGTTTATCCACATCATGACCTAGCGCAAGAGAAGCATAATAAGACAATAATTGCAGAGGTACTACAGACAACGCTGCTGTCAGCATTGGCAATGTCTTAGGAATAACAAACACTTGATCTACTGATCTAAGCAGGTCAGTCAAATGCTCTTGGTGAGTAATTGCAAGCACGTCTGCGCCGCGAGCTTTCACTTCTTTGATGTTGCTGACGGTCTTCTCAAGCACAGCTTCCTGAGTTGCCAAGGCAATAACCGGAACGCCTTCCTCGATCAGAGCCAATGTACCGTGTTTCAATTCACCTGCAGCATAAGCTTCGGAGTGAATATAAGAGATTTCTTTCAGCTTCAAGGAACCTTCTTGAGCAACTGCATAGTCTACGCCGCGGCCGATGAAGAACAGGTTCTTGTGCTCAGAAATTTGTTCTGCATAACCTTTGATCGCTTCTTTTTGAGCTAGGATCTCTTCCACTTGCTCTGGTAGAGCTTGCATAGCTGCTAAAATCTTAGCCACTTGAGCTTCGGTTTGTGTACCACGTATTTCAGCCAAGTAAAGAGCAAACAATCCGAAAGCGACCAATTGTGAGGTGTAGGCTTTGGTCGAGGCAACAGCAATTTCTGGACCTGCCAAGGTTACCAACACATCATTCGCTTCGCGAGCAATAGAGCTGCCCACTACGTTTGTGATTGCCAGAACATGTGCACCATTAGCTTGCGCTTCACGAAGAGCTGCCAAAGTATCTGCAGTCTCACCGGATTGGCTGACAACAATAACCAAAGTTTCCGGGGTCACGATTGGTGAACGGTAACGATATTCCGAAGCAATGTCATTCTCTACTGGAATACGAACCAAAGATTCGATCATAGTACGTCCTACCACACCAGCGTTGTATGCCGTTCCGCAAGCAACAACTTGGATGTTACGGAGGTTCTTAATTTGTTCTTCCGTCATGTTCAACTCTGGCAAAACAACCTTGTTGCCTTCAGCATTAATACGACCACGCATAGTGTCGCGGTAAGCCTTAGGCTGCTCGTGGATTTCTTTCAACATGAAATGCTCGTAGCCGCCTTTTTCTGCGGTAACTGCATCCCAATCGACAGTAATCATTTCCCGAGAAATAAAGTTTCCTTCAATCGTCATCAGTTCGACAGCATCTCTTGTCAAGACTGCCATTTCGCCGTCGTTCAAAATATATACGTTACGGGTATATTCAAGCAATGCAGGAATATCTGACCCGATAAAGTTTTCTCCTTCGCCAAGACCGATAATGAGCGGGCTTGCTTGACGCACAGCCACCAATTTATCTGGTTCATATTCAGTCAGGACGCCTAATGCAAAAGCACCGCGCATGAAGGTGATCGCTTTTTGCACAGCTTTCACGATATCTCCATCATATTCGCGAGCAATCAGGTGTGAAATAACTTCTGTATCTGTTTCGGAGACAAAGTGGCATCCGCCAGCGATCAGCTCTTCTTTCAGATCCAGATAGTTTTCGACAATACCGTTATGAACGACCGAGAACTTCATGCTGTTATCCGTATGTGGATGGGAATTCTCATCGGATGGTTTACCATGAGTTGCCCAGCGTGTGTGTCCGATACCTGCGCTACCTGCCAGTGGGCTGCCTTCCAGCTTCGACTGCAGATTCGCCAAACGGCCTTGTGCTTTCACTACTTGCAGTCCTTCCCCAGTGAATACAGCAATACCAGCAGAATCATATCCCCGATACTCCAGCTTCTTCAAACCTTCAACCAAGATCCCCTGCGAATTCTGATTACCAATATATCCTACAATACCACACATTATTATTTCCCCCGTCCGAGTTATCGTAATGTGGCGGCATAAGGAAAGAAACGTGCCGTGCGGCATGTTTTTGAGAAAAAGCAAATATTCTGTTGTATTTTTGGATCAACAAAATAAACTGTCACTTACATCTTATGTTCATGAAATGCACAGCCTTCTTCTCTGCCGTGGCAGAACCAACGTGTTTCTTTACGATGCGCGCACACATGAATTTTATATTTCTTATGCACCCATGAAAACGTTGTGTGAAAGGTCGCCCTTCCATTTTCCGTCTCCATTTACGGCTCTGGTGCATCACCGGGAGGTCCCCGCCGAACATTTCGAACACCTCCACCTCGTCAGCTTACGTCTGCCGTGATCCGTTCAAGCCTTGTCTACATAACCATGTAGCAGCTTTCCCTTCTCCCCCGCGCTCGACCAAGCTCTGGCGCTTGCTATTGCAAACCTCACAATCCTCGCTTTCCTTCTAGAATGACACTTAATCTATTATATGCACCTTACATTACTTTGGCAATGCTGCACCAACCTAAATTTCACAAATCCCTGTTCAGACGATCCATCCAAAAATAATAAACACCGGTGTAACGAGTCCAAATCGCTCTCTACACCGGCTATATAGGTATGGTGATGAATTATACCAATTCGCGTTGAACAACTTCTACAATTTGATTCACATAAAGATCTAGATCTGCCTTATCAGGGCCTTCTGCCATGACGCGAATCAAAGACTCCGTACCCGACGGACGTACAAGCACACGGCCATTGTCGCCTAGCTTGCCTTCTACTTCAGCAATAGCTGCTTCGATAGCCTGGTTGTTAGGATAATTGGTCTTATCTTGTACACGAACATTGACTAGAACCTGCGGGTATTTCGTCATCATGCTCTTAACCTCGCTAAGCTGCTTACCGGAAGCTTTAAGCGTATCTACCAGCTGGATAGCCGTCAGAATACCATCACCTGTTGTATTATAATCAAGGAAGATAACATGTCCGGACTGTTCTCCACCTAGATTAAAACCACTACGGCGCATTTCTTCCATCACATACCGGTCGCCTACAGCTGTTTTAGCAGTGTTCAGGGATAATTTCTCGGTAGCTTTGTAGAATCCGATATTACTCATAACCGTTGATACAATTGTGCTATCCTTCAACTTACCAGCACGATTCATTGCATCCCCACAAATACAGAGAATAAAGTCTCCGTCCACTTCATCGCCTTTATTGTCGATCGCAATCAAACGGTCAGCATCTCCGTCAAAAGCAAGTCCCAAATCCGCTCCATGACGTAATACTTCCTCACGCAAAGTCTCTGGATGTGTCGAACCAAATCCAGCATTAATATTCAATCCATCAGGCTCAGCACCAATAGAAATAACCTCAGCGCCCAGCTCTCTGAACAATCTTGGTGCAAGTTCATACGCTGCGCCGTGAGCACAGTCGAGTACAACCTTAATTCCCTTGAAATCTTGAGAAATGGTTGTCTTCAAATACTCCAGATAGAGGTACTTGGCGTCATTATCAACCGTAACCATACCTAAACCAGAGCCGATAGGACGAGGCAATTCATCTACTTCAGCATCCATTAGTTCTTCAATACGCAGCTCAGTTTCATCCGTAAGCTTGAAACCATCTCCGCCAAAGAACTTAATGCCATTATCTTCAACCGGATTATGTGATGCCGAAATCATGACCCCTGCATCTGCCTTTAATAATCTCGTAATATAGGCAACAGCAGGTGTACTCACTACACCTATACGGATTACATCTGCCCCAATAGACAGCAAACCAGCAATAAGAGCCGATTCGAGCAAAGGTCCGGAAATTCGTGTATCCATCCCAATGACAACCTTTGGTTTATGCACGTTACCCGCTAGTACATATCCTCCACAGCGACCAATGCTGTAAGCCATTTCTGCAGTTAATTCACGGTTTGCTACTCCCCGCACACCGTCAGTTCCAAAATACTTCCCCATTATTTTTCTCCTTTGAATACGCTACATTAGCTTAATGTTCTATCCTATGATTTGAATACTATTTTGGTGTACCTTTGGGACATATCCTAAAAGACGTATTTCAATAAAAGGTTACGTTCCCCCTGTACCTACAGGATTCTCGGAATTCGTACTTGTGTTAGCTGTGCCATTATTCTCTGGACTGCTATCCGTGGGGACAGGCGTCGCTGTAGCTCCGACTTCTCCGCTATGTGTAGGCTTCTCAGTGGCCTCCTCATCGCCTATAACAGGTTCAGAGCTTGGCTCAGGAGTAGTTACACTACCCGTGTCTGGATGAGGCGTAGGCACCGGCGTTGCAGGTGACAGCAACTGTACAGTTACCGTAAGAGGCACACTTGAATTAGCCAGTGCGATGAATTTAGGCAGTGATACCCGTAAAGAAACCTCGTGAGTCCCGGCAGTCAGGCCAGTCACATCAGCCACAACACCTATATCGTCTTTATTTAGTTGATTTAGCAAAGTAGGTGCACCTGTTAAGGTAAGGGCTATATCCTTGCTTGTTGGATTAACAATACTTCCTTCAAACTCATCACCGACACCCTGTAACTTGATGGGTACCGCTTCAACCGTCCGTTCAGCAATTTCTGAGATCGTTAATGAAACATTCACGGTTTCAGGCATTACTTTCTCAGTTCCTGCCGGAGGTTTCAGTTCTACCTTCAGCTGCTTCGTTCCTGCAGAATCTATAGCGCTAAGATCGACGCTTGCTTCATAGGTAGATAATGCAGCTAATGCATTGGCTTGACCATATACCACGACTGATTCCAGCTCAGGTGTCACATTTGATAAGACGAGAGAACCCGGAAGTTGTCCGGTAAAGCCAATATCCAGCGGTAAGCTTTTAAAAGGCAAAGTAATTGGCAATTCCACCGAAACGGTAGCCGGCTCAATGACGGCATCCTTCACTTCTTTTCCTTCATTATCATAAGCATGCAGCTTCAATTTCTTCTCTTTAAAGGTTTCGTTCTCGCCATTTAGCTCAATGGTGCCTTGTACCTTCACCACTTTGCTTAACTCATTATCTGGCAGCGTAACCTCAACAGTATCCGTAGGCTGCAAGACTGGGGTACCTAATTGATACCCTGCTGCTGGTTCTCCCTTGGTAACCAATGTTATGGGAAAAGACTTTGTATTTCGCAGCTCTACATGTACGTTGACCTCTTTAGGAGTCATTCTGACAAGAGTTACACCTCTAGGTAATGAATATGAGAGTGGCAACGTATTATCTCCAGGCTCAACCTTACTTAGATCAAGGGTCACTTTGTAGTCGTCCGAGAACTGAAAAGAGATATCCGAGTTCTTCCCCTTAACCTCCATACTCACACTATCTACATCCTTGTATTCCAGTACAAATTTATCTTTATCTAAACCGATCTCTTCGATCTTTACATTCTCAATAATCTTCGATTTAGTATCGACCGTGGTCTGTCCAACAGGCGCAGTGTCGATACGAACCATAGTAAACAGTATGATCCCAAATGCAAGGGCTAGAATCTTATTGAAATTGTTATTGCTCATCCACTTATCCATGATTTTTGTCCCCCTTCCGTTTCCAGAAAGTTGAACCTTTCTCCTTCAGTGATGAACTTACACTCAGCTCTTGATGGAGCTTCGAAATCATTGATTCTTCCTTAATGTCCCTTACAATTTGACCATTGATGGCCAGAGAAATCTGTCCTGTCTCCTCCGAGACAATGACAGACACCGAGTCCGCAACCTCACTAATCCCGATAGCCGCGCGATGTCTTGTCCCCAGTTCCTTGCTAATAAAAGGGTTCTCAGACAAAGGTAAATAACATGCAGCCGCGGCGATCTGATTCCCCTGCATAATAAGGGCTCCGTCATGCAGAGGGGTGTTAGGTATAAAGATGTTAATCAGCAACTCAGAGCTGACTAAAGAACGCATGGCGATACCCGATTCCGTATATTCATTAAGGCCTGTCTCTCGCTCGAATACGATTAATGCCCCTATTTTTCTATGGGATAAATAATTTACGGCTTTAATCACTTCGCCAATTAATTTACTGAGTTCTTCATCACTTTCCCCAGCCCGTCCGAAAAATTTACCTCGTCCAAGCTGCTCCAGTCCCCTTCGTAGTTCCGGCTGAAAGATGATAAAGACCGCCAGCACCCCGAATGTAAACATTTGATTCATTAGCCATTTGAGCGTATAGAGGTCTAGCATGGTACTCACAGCCCAAATCAAAACCAAGACCAGAATCCCCTTCAGCAGCTGAATCGCTCGAGTTCCGCGGACCATATTAAGCACTTTATAAATAATGTAGCTGACGATCAGTATATCAATAATATCTTTAATGGAATCTTTCCATGTTAAGTCTGTAAAATAACTCATTGCCTAAAACCCCCGTCATTTCATATTAGCTGGGTTTATGTAAAATGTCTGTTAGATCTGTATCAATATCTAGGTTATAACGTTCGGGCTCCAGTTGCAAGTTTAGCCCCTCACCCATTTTCTAATTTTTCTAAATTTAGGCAACAAAAAAGCGCCATCTTTCCGGAAAAAGAGGCGCAAAATAATATTCCAGCTCAAGGTAACCACTGTCGCTTTCTTTAACGGTAGGCAACTTCAGAGAACATGTTCGTCACTTTATACCAGAGCCAACTTACCGCTTGGTCTATGCTTTTGACTTGCCCAGAAATATGAGCTGTTGAAGCCTGATACAAAGAACCGTCAATGACTGTTACATTGCCGTTTACTTCCCCATATACCTGTGCTTTACCATTCTCAATGGTAAGGTCACCGGTAATAATCTTGCCGGAAGGTACGATTACAGTATCCCCTTTGATAACCACTTGATCCAGATCTGCACCTCTAACTACAAGTTGTCTATCTGGACTCCAAAAAGTTACGGAACTCATCAGCATTACGACAAGAAACAGAGATGCCGCTGTAAGTGCAGGGTGTCTCTTGATCCAGGTAACAAAAGCATTTTCTTTCTTGGTCTTTGGCAATGAACTCATTATCCGGCTCACAAGATCATCTGAGGCAACAGGATTCTGATGCATTAGGGAGAACATCAACATATCTGTCTGTTCTAATTCTTTAAACTTTGCACGGCAATCTGGACAGGATAGAAGATGCTCCTTCAACTCCCTCTGCTGCTGATCGGGCAAGTCGTCATCCAAGTAGTCGTGCATCATAGAGACGGCCAGTTTGCATTCCATAGGAGCCAATCCTTTCATGAGTGCTATTTAATTATCCTAAGACAAAGGGTCAGGACACATAAGACTTGCTTAACTTACATACGTCGCTCTCCCAAAGATGTTTCATAAAAAAAAATCTATTTTTACATTTTCGGGCCTAATTTTTTACGTAAAAATTCACGACCTCGGTGTACACGCGTCTTAATCGTGGTTACAGGCATGTCGAGCACGTCACTTATTTCCTGAAGCGACAAATCCTGCAGGTATCTAAGAATCATCACAGACCTGTATTTCACAGGCAGACTGTCAATGGCCTCATAGATTAGCCCCTGCGTCTCAGAGAGCAGTAATTCGGTCTCAGGTGTTACATTATCACTTGGAATCAACGAATAGCCGTCAAGGCCCTCCTGATCGTTCATATCTGCATCGAGCGAATAGGTTGGTTTCCGTTTGCGTAATCTATCAATACAGAGGTTCGTACCAATCCGATAAATCCAGGTAGAGAACTTCTGTTTATCATCATACCGATCCAAGTTTCTATACACACGCAAAAAGGTCTCCTGAACTATATCCTCCGCCTCATGGCGATTGTTCAGCATCCGGTACGCCAGATGATATATTTTGTCTTTATATAGTTCCACAAGCTCGGCAAATGCCCTTTGGTCGCCTTTTAAGGCGAGCTTTGTCAATCTGCCTTCCAAATTCTCCACCTGTTAACTCCCCCAGACTTGCCGCCCTTGGTATTTATTTTCAAATATCCACGGTACAAGCAATTAAATCGTAATTCAAGTTTGTGTAAAAATCAAGGATTGTATTGTAACCTTCTCTGTAAACTGAGTTAAAAACTGGACAACTTGGTATAGGTGATTAAGTGTAGCTTCGAGAAATATTTGGACTTCCGGTCGCTGTTATTGTCAGATTTCCTGATTTAAAACCGCTACTTGCGGTAGAAATCTGACAATAAAGGCGATCGCTAACGCTCCTACAGTTCCAAACATTCTCTACGCTACTCCATCACCTGAATAATAAGTGCCACACTATTTACCCTCGCTTACATCTCGGTTACTTGGGTAGGGCCTGAAAGATCAATATTGGGCAAAGCACCACAATATTTTTCAGGACAAAAGAATCACTTCGCAGCACAATATTTAGTTTATGAGCAAAATAGCTCGTATTAAGCAACAAAATCATCCCGTCGGTTGAATAGGCTTCTGTTAGTTTAAATTTGTCGCATATGGAGCAGACATTGTTATACTTTCCGCAGGGTTTTCGGTGAATTGGCGAGTAAGAATTCCAGTGTAGGTTGAGGGTTTCATTTTGATGGAACGAGTTATAGGGAAAACCTCCCTATAACTTAGATCACAGCTGTTTTATGACCAAGTTATAAGGAATTTCTCCCTGTATATTGGCCAATTTCAATTAATTACACCAAGTTCAGCTGATATAAAGGGAACAATTCCCTATATTTTATCGAAATGAGCTTGAAATACCGATTTACAGGTAATAATTACCTTTAATTCAGCATTTTGACCCTGAAGCAGAGAAATATGAAACTTAAAAATGTTTATGTGTGCGAACAGACAGTAATTCCTATAAAGATGCAAATAAACACGGGCTCCAGCGCTCCTTTTGTGCATCCTTTGCACACATTCCTGGCAAAGTCCATAACGCGTGTGCCACAGCGCATCGCTTTATTTTCGATCTATGATTCTGCTATCGTAATTTCCTATACAAGCACAAAAAGTCCGCCCCGATAAAGGGCGGACTCTTTGTGTTAAGACTATATCAGCCGGTATTCCGAAGACCAGCGGCAATGCCATTGATGGTAAGCAATACTTCGCGGAGCAATTCGCTATCGTCTCCATCGATTTCACGGAGCGCTCTAAGCTCAGATAGCAATTGAACCTGCAGGTAGCTAAGTGGATCAACGTAAGGATTGCGGAGTCTGATCGACTCCTGAATCACAGGGACGTTATCCAAGATATCCTGCTGACCAGTAATCTTCAGGATCAGCTCAGATGTCAGTTTGAATTCATCTTCAATCTGGCCGAAGATCCGTTGACGCGCTTCTTCGTTCTTGCCCATGCTGGCGTATTCCTTAGCAATGATCAAGTCCGCTTTTGAGATAGCCATTTGCAGCGTATCTATCAGTGTAGTAAAGAATGAGAAGTTCTCATACATATGCTGCATTACCTTCAGATTCTCTTCCTTACCCTCATAGAAACTCTGCAGTCCGGTTCCAGCAGCATACCACGCTGGAAGCAAATAACGGCTTTGTGTCCACGCAAATACCCACGGAATTGCACGCAAGTCTTCAAAGCGGTCACTGTTCTTCCGTTTGGAAGGGCGTGAACCAATATTAAGCTCTCCAACCTCAGGCAGAGGTGTGGATTCTTTGAAATAAGTCAGGAAGTCCGGATCACGGAATATCAAATCCTGATATTTGTGAAGCGAAACTTCAGAGATACGGGCAACAATCTCTTCCCACTTCTCTTCATATAAATCCGCTTGTGGAATTCTCGCATTGATCGCTGCAGTCACAAGCGCAGATGTCGCTTGCTCTAGACTGCGGTAAGCAATCCCTTGCATCGAATAACGGGAGGAGATAACTTCTCCCTGCTCGGTGATCTTAATGCCGCCGCCAATCGTCGAGGCTGGCTGAGCCAGAATGCTGCGGTTAAGCGGCATGCCGCCACGACCGAGCGCTCCACCACGACCGTGGAAGAACTTCAGCTTGATTCCGAACTTATCGGCTGTAGCTGTAATCTCTTTCAGAGCAACACGCAGTTCATAGTTAGCGGTAACCACGCCGCCATCTTTGTTACTATCTGAATATCCAAGCATGATTTCCTGCAAATCATTCATTGCTCTTACTGCATCGCGGTAGATAGGCATGCTGAGCAATCTATTCATAATTTGTGGTGCTTCATGCAAATCATCAATCGTTTCAAAAAGTGGCACAGCTTGCAGCGTACATACGACTGTACCGTCATTATCTTTGCGGAATAGTCCTACCTCTTTGGAGAAGACCATAACCTCCAGAATATCGCTTGCCGCTTCTGCCATACTGATCAAATAACTAGTGATACATTGTTTGCCGTACTCTTCTTGCGAAGCGAAGATCGTCCGGTACACTGCAAGACATTCCTCTGTACCCTCACTATACGTCTGATAAGAAGAAGTGATTGGACGTGGATCATTCAACAGCTTCTCCAGTAGCTCAATCTTCTCATCTTCAGACAGTTTGGAGTAATCCGGCGTAATGTTCATTTTCGCCAAAATTTCAGTCATAGCATTCTCATGTTCTTGACTGTGCTGACGCACATCAAGTGTCGCCGTATGGAAACCGAACAGCTCCACTTGGCGGATCAATTTCTTAATATAAGTGTCGGCCACATAATCGGCATAGTGATGCCGTAAGCTGCGGTCAATCACGTTCAAATCATCGATAAACTCTTCAGGTGTAGAATAACGCTCAAGAGTATCTTTTTTCTCATCATCCAGAACATTTTGTGTCTTGGAGATCATATAGCTAAGCTTAATACGGTAAGGTTCATTATCATTGCGCCATTCTTCCATCTTGCCAAGATTAATGATCTCACGATCAGCTTCAATGGATTCTACTAGCTCAGGCGTCACCTTAACAATACTTGTGCTAAAGCTTAGATATTTCATGAGTTCACGCATAATCCGTTGATATTCCCGAATCGCCAGCTTACGCTGCATGCGCAAGGTCTGTGAAGTAACTGTAGAAGTTACCGAAGGGTTACCGTCACGGTCTCCACCAATCCATGAGCCAAAACGCAAGTAGGTTGGTACATGCCAATTCTGCCCTGGGTAGTATTTACTGAGACAACGTTCAAGTTCTTGATAAACATCGGGCAATACATGGAAGATCGTCTCATGGAAATAGTACATCCCATTACGTACTTCATCGAGTACGGTAGGCTTACGGTCACGCAGTTCATCCGTTTGCCATAGCGTAATCACTTCATTTAATAGCTTCTCACGGAGCTGTTCACGCTCCCGGAAGGTTAAGGTAGGGTTATCCAGACCCATAACATCATCAGATATCCGCTTATGAATATCGAGAATAGCACGGCGCATAGCTTCCGTTGGATGTGCCGTCATTACAAGTTCCAGAGATAATCCTGCAATAATCTCGTTAACTTCCTCATGAGAGAAATCACGTTCACGAAGCTCTTTAATCGCGCTTTCTATAGAACCGGGTTGGACTGTCTCCCCAGCTGAACGTTCATAGTCACGTTTGCGGCGAATCCGATGGTTCTGTTCGGCAATATTCACGAGCTGAAAATAAATAGCGAACGCTCTTATTACCTGATGACGGTTCTCTGGATCCAAAGAATTGATTAACTCCTTAAATTCACTGTGCAGTTCAGGTAAAAATAGTGAGCGCAGCGATTTACTGGTTTCGCGAATTTTCTCCACGATCTCTAGTAGTTCGTTACCGCCTTGGTGAACCAAGACCTCTCCTAAAATGTTCCCCAAGAACCGTACGTCCCGTCGCAGCAGATTGTTAGAGTTGCTTTTGCTGACGGTAGTCGTAAGTTCGGTCATGCTGCTCCCCCCATTCTCTTCCGGATCAATGTGTTAATTATTGTCTGTCTAAAAATCGCCTATTAAAGGTTTCCTCATATCATACAATAAAACTGCGTGAAAATCTCCAACTATTTTGCGCTGTAAAGCGACACAGCATCTAAGATTATACACCAATTTCTCAATTTATACAGTCCTTATATTTTATGTATTCTTTCTTATATATAATGGCTCTAGCATACCTTCATTATGTGTATTTAAATACGGAGCGTTCGAATCTGATCGATGAACAGGCCAATAAGAGGAGAATAATGACGATCGCGGTTATACGAATAATAAATATGTCTTTGAAAATTATAATCTGGAATGGTGCGCATTAGCAATCTTCCTCTGGCTACCTCATCCTCCACAGCAAGACGCGATATAAACGAAACGTACTTTCCACTCATAAGCGATTGCTTTATGGCCTCCAGTGAATCCAGTAGAATATAGGTCCTCGGTTCATTCCCCTCACGCTCAAACCATTTATCCGTCAGTTGGCGTGTACTCGACTCCTTGTCATGTAATATAAAACTTGCTGAAGCAATCATAGCCGGGTTTAGATTAGAAAATGAGGCAAATTCATGAGATGGCGAAAAAACAAGCACGAGCTCGTCCTCACACAAGGCTTGAGTATGCAGATCTGGTAGATAAAAAGATTCTGTAGACAAAATACCAAGGTCAATCTCATGGCTAGCCAGCATTTCTTTGATTACAGGGGAAGGCTTAACCGATAAAGAGATCGTAATCCCCGGATGTTGTTCTCCAAACAGCCCCAATATTTTCGGAAGAATATAAGTAGCTGGAACGTAACTGGCACCAATCTTAAGCGTTCCTCGCCCCGCCTGACTGAACTCTTTTACAACCCGCTCCGCTTCTGCAGCTAGTGCATTGATTTTAGTCGCATAATGAAGAAACGCTTTTCCACTCTCCGTAAGAATCATTTTATCCATTCTGGATTCAAATAACTTCTCCCCCAATTGCTGCTCTAAATTCTTCAAATGGTACGTAACGGTGGGCTGCTTCAGTCCGAGTTTATCGGCTACTGTAGTTATTTTCTTATGTTTATTTAACAGTTCTACGATTTCCAGCTTGATTAAATTAAGGTTCATTATCATCCACTCCTCGCCTATTCACTAAACGGTAACATAGAAGAATTCTATGAATGTTAAAATAAATCGGCAAAAAAGTTAATATCACAGTTACATTCAGCAAATATAGCGGGAATTCTTTACCTTTACACTAAGAACAAGCTTAAGAACAGGCAGGTAGATAGAGATGAAGGAAATTACAATCCACAGATTGGAAAAGAAATTCGGAGATGTGCATGCCTTGAAGGCTGCAGATCTGAAGATTCCCGCTGGAAGCTTTACGACATTACTCGGTCCTTCAGGTTGTGGAAAGACGACACTACTCCGTCTGATTGCTGGGCTAGAAACACCGGATGCTGGAGAAATCCTAATGGATGACGAGTTTATTTTCTCAGGCAACAAAAAAATTAGTCGCCCCATCCATAGCCGCAACTTTGGCATGGTCTTTCAAGATTTCGCGCTCTGGCCGCATCTAACTGTCTTCGAGAATGTCGCCTTCGGACTTCGTGCCTCTAAGCAGAAAAAGGATTTACGGATTAGGGTTCAGCAAGCCCTTCGATCCGTAAAGCTGGAAGGACTCGAGCTACGCTTTCCCCATCAGCTGTCCGGTGGACAACAGCAACGGGTTGCTTTTGCCAGAGCTGTAGTTACTAGACCCCAACTCGTATTGTTCGACGAGCCGTTAAGTGCACTGGATGCAGTCTTGCGAGATGAAATGAGGCTGGAGTTAACCTCCTTGGTGAGGAACATGGGTATTACCGCTCTATATGTCACCCATGATCAAACCGAGGCGATGTCTATGTCAGATGAAGTGGTCGTGATGCAAGGTGGAACTATTTTACAAACAGGTTCTCCTGAGGAGATTTATCAGAAACCTAATCATCCTTTTGTAGCTCATTTTATTGGAAAATCCAACTGGATCGTTCCCGATAAGCAAATGCTTCGTCCGGAACATTTACGTTGGTCTCAGGAGGATGCTTCCTCTCTTCCATTTACGGGGACGATTCGACATGTGAGCTATATGGGTGATCGCTATGAGGTCATTCTGGACATGGAGAACCGAACTACTTGGACCGCTTATCATGATCAACGTCTACCTGTTGGAGAAACGATCCAGGTCTACGCTTCAGAGCACCAGATCCATCATCTGAATTAAGCGTCCACTGCATGGAATAGCTCGTATGATGCTGTTCCATGCAGCAAGATGCACAAAAAATATTAGGGAGGCATTCACATTGAAATCAATGAATAACACTAAAGGACTTAGTACACTTCTTCTAACAACTATAATCGGAGCGAGTCTAGCCGGCTGTAGCTCTACTAACACTCCTGCTGCTAACGCAAGCAATCCGACTTCAACCGCTAACACTACAGCTCAAACTGAAGCACCACAACCCACAGAGAAAGCTCTGAGTGGCAGTCTTGTCGTCTACAGCGCAGGTCCTGAAGGTCTAGCCAATAAAATTAAAGACGGCTTTGAAGCCAAAACCGGTGTGAAGGTCGAAATGTTCCAAGGCACTACTGGAAAAATACTAGCCCGTATGGAAGCAGAGAAGTCCAATCCAGTAGTCGATGTTGTTGTTCTTGCCTCCCTTCCGTCCATGCAAGGGATGAAGAATGATGGTTTATTGCTTCCATATAAAGAGGCGGTTAATGCAGATAAGCTCGTTAGCGATTGGTCAGACACAGCTGATGGTAATTATTTTAGCTATAGCGCATCCGCACTGGGGATTGTCTACAATACTAAAAAAGTAAGCACACCTCCGACTTCATGGGATGATCTAACTAAAGCGGAATGGAAAGGAACCGTCAATATTCCAGATCCTTCGCTATCTGGCTCGGCTCTAGATTTTGTAACTGGATATTTAAGCGCTAAAGGGGACAGCGGTTGGGATCTTTTTAAACAATACAAAAGCAATGGTGTAGCGATGGCGGGCGCCAATCAGGAGGCACTTGATCCGGTTATTACCGGTGCTAAATCCGTCGTTGCCTCAGGTGTAGATTATATGGCTTATAAGGCAAAAGCTGATGGAGAGCCTGTAGATATCGTCTACCCTGCTGAAGGAACAGTGATCAGCCCTCGCCCGGCTGCGATTATTAAGACAAGCCCGAATGTAGATAATGCCAAAGCTTTTATCGACTATCTTCTATCTGATGAAGCTCAAGCGCTAGTTGCTAAAGCCTACTTATTGCCAGGCAGAACCGATGTGAAAGCAGAGAATCGTGCAAATCTCGATGAAATTAAGACATTTGATGTGAAATGGGAATGGATGAACGAACATAGTGATGAAGTTTCCTCGACCTTCACACAAATTTTTAAATAAGCGTAATGAATATTAACTCTTTACGCTCATTTAAATGGGTGAGCGGCGGACTTGCTTTATTTATACTGACAGTGCTCGTACTGCTGCCACTCCTGCTCATTTTTTGGACCAGTATCTATCCCAATGAGCAGCTGGATATAGCCGCGCCACTACGAACCATTATGGGTAGTCATGATCTGGTTGAGGTACTGCTGAATTCTATCGGGCTCGGGGTAAGCGTTATTCTACTAACTACGCTATTTGCACTACCTCTGGCCTGGATTATGGCTAAAACGGACTTAGGGCATCATAATTGGCTTGATGTTGTGCTACTAATCCCTTTTATGACTCCGCCATACATTGGTTCAATGGGTTGGATGTTATTTATGCAAACGGGTGGGTATATGGAACAGTTTCTGCCCGCTTCCTCCGTGCTGACTCCGTATTTCTTTAGTTATGGAGGGATGGTGCTGATCATGAGCCTGCATTTATTCCCCTTCCTGTATTTACTGCTGCGTAATGCGCTTTTGCAGATCGGAGGCAATCTGGAGGAAGCAGCCTCTGTTCATGGTGCTCCGTTCTTTTACAGATTTAAAAGAGTAATCATTCCCTTGCTATTATCCAGCTATGGGCTTGGAGCTCTTCTCATCTTCGTCAAAACGATTGCCGAATTTGGTACCCCTGCGACCTTTGGTCGTAGGATCGGCTTTTACGTTCTGACCTCTGAGATCCATAAGTATATCTCTAGTTGGCCAATAGATTTTGGAAAGGCTACTTCACTAGCTTCCTTGCTGCTCGGGGTTTGTCTCGTCATGTGGTACATCCAGACTCTAATTAGCAGTCGCTTCTCTTATCGCCTAATTGGCGGAAAAGGGACTCGCACCAAACGTTATAAAAGCACGGGAATCATAGGGGTTCTTAGTTGGGGGTATGTTGTTCTATTACTTCTAGCATCTATCGGCATTCCTTATTTCTCAATCATAACTGCCTCATTATTGAAGCTACGAGGGGAAGGAGTATCTTGGAGCAATTTAACCTTAAAACATTATGCAGAGCTGCTGTCACCGGGTTCTCAAGGTCTTGAGGCCTTATTAAATAGCTTCACATTAGCCATCGTTGCTTCCAGTATCGCGGTTATTCTTGGGACTTGGTTTGCCTTAACTGTAGGAAAAGGAGCTACATTCAAGCAGAAAATTACAGATCTATTCAGCCTACTTCCCAATACAGTTCCTGGAATTGTAATTGTAGTAGGGCTAATCCTGCTATGGAATGCCCGCTGGATGCCTATTCCGCTCTATAACACCTACTGGATGGTTGTGCTTACCTACGTTGTACTATTCATCCCTTATACTGTTCAGTATGTAAAAGCGAGCTATGGGCAGATCGATTCTTCCCTTATGCAAGCGGGACAAGTATTCGGAGGAAGCAAGCTTTATGTGTTCCGCCGTATCCTGCTTCCACTCATTCTACCGGGGATGGTGGCTGGATGGATGATGACCTTCACCATTTCCAATCGGGAACTGGTAGCCTCCTTACTCATTCTTCCACCTTTAATGCAGACATCGGCGACCTATATTTTTGCCCAGTTTGAACAAGGTGCAGTAGCGATGGGGATGGCCATGGCAGTAATCTCTGTCGGCGTTACTACTATATTACTACTAGTATTAGAATATTTAAGCCCAGATAGAAAGCGGAGACAACGATGAGCACACTAACGATTTGGGGAGGGGCCGGAGAGCATGGCCGTTCCTCCTATCTTTTGCAGAACAAAGATGGGCAATCTGGTATTCTACTCGATTGTGGTGTCAAAAAAGAAGGTCCAGGTGAATACCCCCTGCTAGATATAGACATCATCCCACATTTGCAGGCAGTGTTTCTATCCCATGCGCATGAGGATCATTCGATAGCACTTCCCCTACTATATAAGTATGGATATTCAGGTAAGGTATGGACAACGAAAGCTACCGTTAAACAGCTTCCCGATTATTTCGAAGCATGGGATAAATACGTGGCTGCTCAGTCCGCATCATTACCTTATGGAGAAATAGATAAGCAATCTATCCAGTTCATGTATTTGGAGGAGCATATCCCCCCTCAGACTTGGCTGAGGATTGCATCTAATCTTCGAGTACAATGGGGGCGAAGCGGACATTTAGCAGGTTCGGTTTGGCTGATCCTCGAATGGGACGGAACAATCGTATTTTTCTCAGGGGATTATACGAAGGAGTCGCTGCTGCTCATGGCAGATTCACCAACGATTATGGAAGCCGAAACAAAAGATGTCGTAGATCTATCCATTATCGATGCCGCCTACGGCGCGGATCCTGATGAGCAGCTTGTAAAGTTACAGCAATTAGAGTCAGCGATCTGTAACACTCTGCAAAATGGGGGTTCAATCCTACTTCCGGTGCCTATCCATGGCAGAAGCCAGGAATTGATCGTATGGGCAAGCGAGTGCTTCCCCGATGATCAGCTGATCGTCGAAGAAGAGCTCATAGCTCCTTTAAGAGGTTTGAGCGATAAGACCGAATGGCTGAAAGAGGGCGCTATTCAGCGAGTTGATATGCTTTTTAATAGAAAGAACTTGTGCATTGTATCTAATTCAGAGGAACGTGCAAAGGCATTGTTGAATCTCAAGAGCTCAATCGTGTTTACCAATGACGGAATGATGCAGTCGGCAAAAGCACAAGAGTACTTTCACCAGCTCTCTGCTTCTCCTGACAACCATGTGATTTTTACGGGACATTTGGCGGCAGGTAGTTTCGGGCACCGTCTCGTTAAACATTCTATAGTAGAAGAATCTAGCGACACGAGATGTACAATCTCACTCATTCGCTATAAAGTCCACCAAGGCTTACCGGACATTCGAGAAATGCTCCAAACGGTTCCTAGCCGCCGGTCGGTGCTCGTTCATGCTCCCAAATCGCATATTGATCATGTCACTTCTATATTAGAAGGAGAAGGGTTTGCAGGGCTGTACTCTTTGCTACCTGGAAGTACGCTTTCGTTCTGAAGCTTAACTATGTAATCTCGTAAAAAAACAATGGGGCTCTTCCTTAGGTCTATTCAGACGTTTTGGAACAGCCCTTTTTTATGATTTGAACCTATTATCCATTTACTCTTTCGTCGTCCCCCGGCGATCCTTAAAAGCTAGCTCAAACAACCCCGTCGCAGATAAACCAGCCAGCCCTCCAGCCCAAAGCCGAAGGACGATATCCAGATCGGTAAAAGGATACGCTGCCGCTCCGATGAGCAAGCCTATCAATAGTCCGATGACAGGGACTGCATTACGCGGGATGTTGATACTATTTTTGACCAATTGAACCAGAGCCAGCACGAATACAGCTAATATTAAGGCAAACGCCATAACATCATCTAAAATCTCTCTAGTTTCCATGATAGATACCTCCTTAGTGAGTACTTTTAATCTCAACCGTCCTAGTGGTGGAATCATAACCCACCTGTGCACCTAGCGCTTCTGCAATAATACGAACGGGAACGTAGGTGATGCCTTTTTCAAGCACTCCATCTGCAACCTTAACCCCGTTAACCTTTACGACAGCAATTGCGTCACCCTTCAATTCTTCCTCCTCCTTCCTATTGATGACCTTATACGCTGACTCCACTGCGGATATTGAGGGCTTTGCCCCTGCTCGTAACTGTGTGAGTGTTAACCCAAACGCCATTTGAAAATGTGGATAGTCTTTAAAGTTCGTCCAATCGCCTCCCCATTCGAAGCCAAGTGCCTTGGCCTCTTTTACAACCTCCTGCCAATCTGCGATCTGGTTATTATTGCCGTCCAGACGCATATCCCAAGACACACTAGATCCATTAGGCAACAAAAGAGCAAAATCTACGGCTAATCCAAAATTATGATAGCTATACCCGCCACGCGCATTGGTGACAATCGCTCCAGGTTTAGTGCGACCTTGTGCGTAAAGAGCATCTTGCTCGGCAATTGTGCGAAGACCTTGCGTAATGAGTATGGGGATATTGAGTTTGTGACAGCGCTCGATTAGCGCAGTAGCAGCGGAACGGACTACGGGATATAGGTTGGTTAGGCGTTTACTTGATTTTTCTTTGATTTGGGACAAAGTGAGCATCTATACCCCTCCTTTAAATAAAAAGGCAATAATAGCAAAGATAGTACCAGCCAGAACGTATTTAAGTAGATCAACAAACACTTTTCTTTCGCTCTTGCTGTCCGTCTGGGATTGTTGCAATAACTGAAACACACGTGAGTCTAAAGTGTCCCAACGCCTCATAATCTCGTTAAATTGAATTTTCATTTCTATTGTTGATTGTTTTATTTGTTTCACATCTTCCTCATGACGCGATTGTTTTTCTTTTAATATTAGAAGCTCATTACTAAAACTAAGATGTTCCGTTCCAAATCTAAAGATTTCGTCTTGGATGACTACTAGTCTATTTTCAACATCTTCTAAACGGTGCTCAATGGGCGCTGCTTCAGCATCGCCTCCTCCTGAATTCACTCCCACAATGGTCATATAACAGCCCCCTTCTAAAGTGATAAATAAAACAGCCCTCGTAGCAGATACGAGGGCAAAATAAAAACGCCTACTATATGGCGCTATCTGTAATCTCTATAGCTTGCTCTGATGTGATCTTGTTGGCAGTTACAAATACTTGAACTTGATCCTTTGAATAACATCCTGCGTCATAATAGCTTTTAATGATTGCGTACCAATCCATTATAATACACCTCCCGTTACAAGAGTGAGCAGCAAGTCGGCGTGGTCTTGTTCCGCCTGGTTGAATCTAGCCTGTGTTTGCGCTAGTTCTAGCGTCAGCCCGGCATTATCGGACTCCACAAGCTCGATACGCTCGGACATAGGTACTTGATATACAAGCGCTTGCGGCTCGTCAGGTTCGATGTTAGGGTCAGGATAGCTAAACTCCAATCTTCCCGTTTCGATGCTTACCTTGTAGCCGCTGCACGCTGCAAAGTCTTGCTTGTATTGCTCGTAATCAAGATCTAAGCACCCCACCGTTTCCGCTACGCGTTCGGCTAGTGCTTTATAGACTGTTAAATCCAACGCCTGTGTTGTCTCCACCACATCGCCGGAACGCTCTCCGGTATCAACTAATACGTTACCTGTGGCGTTATCATAATAAATTTTTCTGCCTATTTAAATTTATATTCACTCCCTTTCTTAGCCCCAAGCCACCCATTTATATTCTTGAGCTACAATCTGATTATATGAATTAGTTACGGTAATACCGCCTGCAGTCGTTGTGATAGATCGCGTAAATTGTTTTGATGCTTTTGTATGCGCAAAAGTACATTACTATTTTCCTCCTTCTAATTCCATACCGCGGCTCCGCGTGCAGAGGCAGTAGAGTAACCTCCGCCGAGCGATGCTACTACGACGTGAACCAACATTACCTCACCATCCATATTGAACGGCTTCGAGAAAGATCCGTCCGCCGCAATGTCCCCATCGTGACCGAAGCCCCACATATATTGGGTACTAGGCATTGTAATTCGCCGCGACCGCTTATCTACTATTAGCCCCGTAGCTTGCTGCGTTGTGCTCATCGACCATCCGTCCACAAAGTGACGAATTAGCACTAACCGATTTCCATGGATGTCCTGCAGCACGATTGAATGATCCTGGTGGCTGTTGTTGTTCGACGTTCCGAAAAGAATCGAGCCAGCAAACGATCCGATAGTGAACCCGGCTGGAAATCTAAACATTTCCTCAGTCTTACCTTCAGCCCCTGCCTGCGTTGCAAAGTCAACCGATGTAAGCCCACCGACCCAGGGTTGGAGTGTGCCAACTAAGGTTCCTATAGAGACACCCGCGCGGACGTTACTAGGTACGAGAGTTGGAAATGTACTTTTTGTCCAGGTAACCCCATTATAGTAGCCCGCTTGCGGCATTAAGAACACATCGCCTGTCGCCCATATCTCTGCGGCATTTGACGGAGAGTGATTATTCTCCACAGATCTATTGACTATAGCTCCATCCTGCCCAAACATTGATACCCCTCGTAGCCAATTTGCAGGAACAACGTTAGGATCAGTGACTCGTATTTCGGGGTTTCCTACCGCCGTAGCTTTCAAATATGCCCCCGCTGGTATTCGGACCCAGCATCCACCACCCGCTGCCCATGCTGCACTAACGGAATTAGTGTATCCGTCCGTAGCACCTCTTTGTACTATCGCGCCATCAATTAGCCCGCCCTCTGTCCCTATCGTCTTACCCGCTAGCACGTCCGCTGCTGTCGCTGTTCCATAATCACCTCCTTCACCCTGTAAGATAAAAGCCGTCCCATCATATACAACCGTGTAAACTCCGTTCAGGGCAAGTGTTGCCGCATTTCCATTG
The DNA here is from genome assembly GCF_038000135.1 of Paenibacillus sp. FSL F4-0236. Lineage (NCBI taxonomy): Bacteria > Bacillati > Bacillota > Bacilli > Caryophanales > Paenibacillaceae > Paenibacillus > Paenibacillus sp. FSL F4-0236. The sequence continues at coordinate 15,073 of NZ_JBBOBK010000003.1, read as the reverse complement.
GGTTTCTTGATTGCTTTGGCCCCTAAAACATTAGGATTGAGTGTAGGATTAACTCCGCTAGCAATATGTGTTTTGAAACTAAATTTCAATCCTGCTATCAGCGTAGTAGGTACTGGGCTAAGTGTAATGGTATATGCGGTGGCTGTACCAGCTGTAGTACCGAATCCAGTGTTGTTATTCAGTAGTGTCCTGTCCGCAGCAGACATCAAGCCATTCGTAGCAGTTGTAGCTACGGCTGTACCGGCTTTCGCATTCCACGCCGTCTTTTCAGCATCTGTAACAAACCGATTACTCGCGTCTTGAGCAATAATAGCTGGTGGATGTGTAGCTGGGTGGGTATAGTTAGTTGCACCCGCAGCAATCCCCGCCAGCTTAGTTTTCTCAGCTGCGGTGTAATCGTTAGTCGACAGCTGTTTCCCAGTAACTTTATCAACCTTGCCATTAACGGCATTATCCAAGATATCCATATTCCCGTTCAGATCTGCGATATCAACAATGTCTGTTCCCTCGGGCTTCTTTAACCCCAAATTTCCTGTCGTTTGCATGTGTCACTCTCCTATCTATAAGTTCTTAATTCGTTCCATGTTTTACTGTGGGCACTCTCCCAGGTCAAAGCCTTAACAGAGTCCCACCAGGTATAGCTGAACACAAATTCATAAGCCAAATGCGCAGGTTTAATCTCTTCGATGATTTGAATCAACCCTGCCATATTGGGAGGGATGCCCAACGTACTTACAAAATGAATCTCAAAACGGTACTCATCAGGCACTTCCTTCACTTCAACCACTCCACCTGAAAAAGCAGACGCTGTCCGCTGGATCATCTCCGGCGTTGTCGTCCCGTTTCCACGCAGCTTCGCCTTAATCATCTCTCGGCGTGTGGCATATGACTTGGATGAATCGATATTTAGTCCAAGCTCAGCCTCCCAACGTCCAAGGCTCACCGTTGCTGTTTCAACAAACGCTTGATCCAGTACATCTACAGTGCCTACCTTCAGTCCACCAATTTCTAGCCCGATGGTCTCCTGAAGCTTCTCCATTTCACGGACATCCTTATAATAATCCGGCAAATACTGCATTAGATCAGGCGCCTCGACTTCACCCGGATGATTCGAATCTTCATCTGCGGAATACAATAATTCGCTGAATAAAGAGTTGCCATAGCTCATCCCCCTACACCCCCTTCAGTTGATTCCAGGTTAGGGGCCCTTTGGGCAAATAATCATGTGTATGCGCCGCCGGAGGAAACACTGCTGGTTTACCCGCTACCCCCGCCCAAGCTACACTATCCGCTTGTTGCGCGAAATCCACCTTGCCATTGTTATTCGTATCGTAAATACTTTTCAGCATGTCCCCGGTACTTTGTGCCGCAACTAGCAAGACATTCCCAGCAGCAGAACCGATATATAGCTTCCCACTGTCTGTACAGTAGCCAAGCTCACCAATAGCCAGTGCTCCAATCGCACTTTCCAATCCGCGGCGTATTTGAATCAATGTCTTTAAAGCCATTGTCCCGCCCCCTAGAAAGTTCCGCCATCAATACTGGCTACGGTAAGTTTATTGCCATTCGCAGCATCATAAATGATGCTACTTCCATCCACACTTACAGCTACACCGGATCCATCTACGGTGATCCCTTTTCCAGCCGTAACCGCAATCGCGTCTGCAGTAACCGTGATTCCATTGCCTGCACCAATATTCAGTGTCACAGCATCGGCCTGACCACCACCAATCAGCCCGTTCCCAGCTGTAATGGTCTGTAGCGCACCACCCGTGCGTACCCATGCGCTGCCATTCCAGCTATAGATCTTTTGCTCATCATCGACGTAAGCGGTCCAGCCTACGGCCGGAACATAAAATACCCAAGCAGCAGATTGGTACTCCACGATTTGATTCGTTTTCCCCGCCCATGCCCCAGTTGCTCCCGCTGGAATAATGTATCGGTCACCCTCAACCGGACTGGCAGGTGGAGCCAGCAGGTTCTGATCTTTTACCGACGCTTGCGGTTCGATGTTATGCTTTGCTAGCTCAATTTCATTTTTAATCTTTTGCGCTGACCACAAATCTGTAATCGTAGTCCCGGCATCATTGATCGTCCGGTGCTTGGTCACATCGTCAATGTGAGTCTTGATCTCAGCGGCAGTCTTTACATTCGTGCCATCTGATACTTTATTGATATGTCCCGCACTAATATCCGCTTTAAGCACCTTCGCGTAGGTTGCTCCATCAGCGATATCATCAATTGTACCTGTCAGATCGCTAAGCTTCTGCGCGTTCACCCGCCGCCAAGCTGCCCCATCATCAAAATGCAAATATCCGCTATTCGTACCCGTAGTCACGTAATACAAACGGCCAACGGCTCCTGCAACCGGACGCGAAGCTTCTGGCCCGGACAACGCCCTTCCGACCATGGAATTAGACGTGCCGTCACAAATATAAACTTCCTTAGTATCACTGCAAAAACCAAGCTCACCCGCCTTCAACACGCCATAACTCGTTAGCTCAGCCTTTGTTCCCCGCTTTATTTGTATAGTCTGTGCCATTTTACACCTCTCTTCTGAATGATCCTCCGTCAATCTGACCCTTGTTCTTATACCGTTCTATTTCAGTTTGAACAGCGGTAATACTTACCTGCAAACCATTAATATCATCCGCTTCAACTGTATCCCCGGGGGTTTCGTAAGTCACATAAACCTCGGGCACATCGGCAAAAATCTTAATCAACCGCCGCCATGGCGCTTCATCCGGAAAAGACACCGTAAAATTACGTAGCTCGATCCCGGAATACTGTGACCCTGTGTACACCGCGATGGTCTGATTATTGATGTTGTCATGCGCAAGCGCACCACTATACATGCCATTTACAAGCGGTAATCTCTCTTCAATAACATAGCTGCCACCATTTGCTTTTTTATTAAGCTTTTCTTGAAAAATATCAACTTTCTCCGGGTAACCCATGCTACACCTCCAGTAAAACGTTGCCGAACAAAGGTATTTCTTCTTCGTTCAACATTACGTTGCCCGCTCCACCGTTCAGCTTCAGTTCACTGTAATCCGCGACTCCCTCAGTAGCTAGCAATAGTGCACCGATTACTGACTGGCTAATATAGGTTGCTGAAAAAGCCTTCTCCTTGCGATAACTCTCAAGAATCCCCTTGAATTCATCATTTACAGCTTGCAGCGCATAACCTGAAGCGAGGGTAACTTTTGCGCTTACACTAATACTTTTGCCTTTCGCCGACGCTACTGTTACAACTGCACCTACGGGTGCTTGCCCCTCACCCGCTCCAGAGACCGGATCAATGTAATGCTGAACCTTAGTCACCAGTAGCTCAGAAGCAGGTTTTTTCTCAGCGTCCACAACAATCACCTTCACCGTCTTAGGACCGTTCCATAACGGAAAAACACGTGCACCTCCCACACCCACAACCTGCATCGCCCACTCCATATAGTGATATTTATTGCCGCTAGTAGCTGGGCGTCTGGCTGAATCCAAATAACGCTGGCGTAGCGATTCATCACTTTCGGCGTTCTCCCCAGGGATCAGAAGAGAAGCTATTTCTCCGCGCGCAAGGTCTGAAATATAATCCACTGGCAGCAAAGAACCAAAATATCGGTTTCCTTCTTCTCCAGCGGTTTCACTTTCTAGCCGATACACTCCAGGAGATAGCTTCTCCACAGCCATATAATTCAGCATATCGAGTGAGAAGCGGCTACCGAGAGGAACATCCACATATCCCCCATCCGCTTTATAAAAAATTCCTTTTAGCTGCGCCTTGCTCGCTTCACGCCTTACAATTCCTGACCAGGAGATACTTCGCTCCAAATACTCACCGGTAGCCGTATCTGCAAAATACAGATTATTATTCACATCCAGCTCAATGTACATTTGCGCCAGCTCTGCTGCTGCCGGAGCGAGCGCGTCATAAATGATGCTACCCTCTCGTTTATCCAGACCTGACGGAACCCGGTCCAGCATCCGCTCTAAAAGAGCCTCATACGTTTGATCCTCATACATCCTCATTCCACTCCTTTCTCAGCTGAAAATTCCCATAACGTGTGACCACCTTACAATCAAAAGTTAGATTATCCCCGTTAAAAGAAACCTCAATATTCTCTAAGCTAAGGATTCGTTCATCCTGAAGTAAGGCCTCACTAATGACACGTCTGATTTCAGCTCTGACCAACAGCCGATCCTTACCCAGAACCAGCTGCCACTCTGTTCCGTAATCCGAACTGTAAATCAGATGTTCAAATCTATCGGTTCGCAGAATTTTGGCCGCTGCCTGCTGCACTGCCTCAAGTCCATCCGCTTGGCCAGTGATCCTTTTTCTGTCCCAATCCATTCGGTAGGTTAGACTGGGGCTTTCCCCACGTTCAAGGTTGACCTCGCCTTCAAGAAGGGCTGTTATCGGTCCAGATTTTCCAATCGCAGGAATCATATCGGACTCACCAGCCGATCCAGAACAATATAGCTTTGTCCACCCTGCATCCGAACCATCAGAACCCGATCACCAGAGGCAAGTCCTCGACGCACTACCACTTCTCTACCCTCTAGCTCGACTTTACATTCCATTACCGATTCAGGCAGCACTAGCGCATTCCCCGATAAAATAAAACGTTGATCCACCTGGATCTGCAAAGGAGCTGCCTCCGTTACCATCCCATAAGAAAAAGCCACGGGATTTGTATTTCCCACGGCTCCTAAGCTTGCTTTTTTTATAATATCCAACATCATTTCTACACCACCTTTATATCGAGGGACATCGTATGCTCCCCACCGGAAATCTTATGACTGCATTGATCCACCAGAAACACCTGAGTCTTGAATTCATCAAGCAGGACATAAATGAAATTACCAGCCCTTACGCGCATATCACCAATCGCCTGTACGGAGAGACTAAGCTTTTCACGGTTGTGCATTTTTAGCAGATTATTTGCCTTCTCCTGAATTTGTGCAGCATTCGCTTTGTCATCGGCCTTCTGATACAAGTGCAGGATACCCCAGCGTTTCACATTATCCTTATCGCTAACCGGAAAGAAATCACGCTTACCAGACTTCTCGTTATCCTTGTATAGAAAAATGGTGTTGTACGTATCATCATCAATACTTTTTTTGAGCGAATAATCGTACAGATAATGCCCCGCTCCCAGCACTAGGTTAAGCAGCATAGACTCCGGTTTACGCAGTGTAAGCTTGCCAAAATCATCGTAAAAAGCCATCAACCGCCCCTTATACTGAAGCTCACTGCCGATCGCTCCCATAATGATGTCCAGTAGCTTTTTGTCATCTTCAATTAATGAGGGAATTCGGTACTCTGTATTCTCCAGCACACCTGTCTTCAGGCCGTAGTCCTTGGTTATTTTAGTAATAACATCGCTAGCCGTGACATCCTGCAAAACATAACTACCATTGCCTAGTAAATAACGAATCTGATCATAAGCAGTCAGCTTAATCTCCTGATCCGAGCCTGTATCAATGCTGAACGCAAACCCGTAGAATACATCCACATTATCTTTGCTGAACTGAATAATATCACCGTTGCTGATGCTAAACTTGGGATGCTGATAGATACCACTGTCCACAAGTGTTAACTCTAGCGTTGATGGTTTGCCTGAACGAGCAGTTTTCCATGTAATATCGGAGACGATACCTGAAATATCCCATAAATGTCCTTCCTTATTCTTTACAAGTAGCTCCATAACAGCCTCCTACGGTAGCTTAATGACCTTACCGATTGGAAGCTTCCTCAGCTCACTATCTTTAATGCCATTAAGTTTCTGGATTTCTCCACACCTTTTGCCATCTCCAAGAATTTCTTTAGCGATTTTCCATAGATTGTCTTTAGATTTCATGATATACGTTTTAGGTTTGGGCTTTTCATTAGCCCGCTTCTGTTCTACCTTCACTTCATCTTTGACAACCTTAACTGCTACCGCTTGATAGAATACATACTTTTTGAGAGATAAAGAATATTCAATATCCCCTGATGTACCCGCACTGAGCTTCCAAGTGAAGCCTTCGATACTCATAGCCATATTCACACCGAAATCAATTTCTATGGATTTATCCTCACTAGTCGATGATTCCTTTAACCATTTCTGAGGGTTGTTTAGCTTCCCATCAGCTTTTTTCAAGTCATCAGCATAACTCACCCCAGAGAATACAAAACGAATAGGTCTGCGACTAGTCATCCACTTCTTAATCAGCTCCACATATTCAAAAGGTCTCTTCAACCCGTCCTCTTGCACCAATACGAACGGATATTTTTGTGCCGGAAAAATACTTTCAATTGTAATCTCCGTAAGCTTCGGATAAGCAATCGTATTGATCTCACCCAAATCGATAATGGTATAGCTTTTCCCATCCCCGCTCTCTTTGATCTCTAAGGTCTCCGGGTTGACTGGCAGCCGGAATGCTTCCGCCTGATTATTAAAACCAAGAAAAATCCCGTACTCTTCCACGTTACGTATACACCCCCTGCGCTGTAGAGACAAACTCTTCGTTCAGCTTTTGCCCGATCTTGTTGATAATCGTATCAATGTCTCCAGCATTGTTGATATTTCCAGTTGTTACCTGCACCGTCGGCGTCAGCTGCACAAAATTCTGGATCGCCTGAATCTCCGCCAGCTCCCTCAGCATTTTCAGATCATCGCTGGAGATGTCTACGGTGTCGTTGATGGAGCCGAGTTCATTCACACGGTTGACGGTGTTCAGATTACCCGGAACCCCTGCATTTTGAAAAGAACCTGCAGCTGTAGGCGTATTTAGCGCAGGCGTCGTAGGAACTACTGGAATATCAGGTACGGTTGGCGTTTTCGGAGACTTTGACAAATCCCCTGGATGAGTAGTATTCCACTGATTTAATGTGTTGTTATTACTCTTATTTCCACCTACATTCAGTTTTTCTTTAAACTTATTGATATCAAAATTTTGGATGTTTTCTGCCCCTGAATTAAAAGAAGCTCCAATGTCCATTTGCAAATCCTTTTTGAATTGACTGCTATCAACCTCTTCAATATGAAGATTGATCTCCGACTCTATACCAATAAATTTGCCAACAGCTCCAACTACTTTATTTATACTATCTAGCAAAAAGTTCACAGCGCCAATAATACCATTAACAAATCCGGTCCAAAGATCGATAACAAAGCCCACAAATTCTGCAACGAGCTGTCCCAGTCCCCTGAACATATTCGCCAAAAAGTCCCTCACAGGCTGAAGGGCTGCCACAATCCCTAAAAATGCTACTATAAGTGCAACTATAAGCCCTATTACAAGTGCAATTGGATTAGCACTCATCACAGCGTTGAAAATGCCTTGGGCTGCGGTAGCAATTCCGGTAGCAATAGATGAAATTCTAGTTGCAATTGTTGAGGCATTCATCGCGATTGCTAAGGCAATAACTCCAGCAACAACACCCAAAACAATCGGCAAAACAACAGGGTTACTAAGAACACTCCAGAGATACAATGCACCTTGTACGACCTGCGAGAATACTTGTGCAAGTATCGCCAGTCCAATCGCTATCCCATCGATAATTGGCTGAAAGCTTCCATCTGAAAATGCCTGGTTAAGAATGCCTAATAGTGGTGACAATGCCGCAAGAGCACCTTCTCCCATACCAGCCAGAGAGTTGTTATAGTTTCCAAGAAGAGCTTGCCATTGATTAACGGGTGAATCCATCATGGTTTGTAGCGAATCACTCGTCATCCCTGACGTTGTCATAATATCTCCCAAAGTACTCAAAAAGGCTTCCATATTGCCCGTTCCGGCCACTAGATCAAGTCCACCCAGATCCTCTTTATCCACCTGAAGCATGGATGCTAAATCACTAGAATCCCCCTCAAAAGCAGAAGTAATCGCCGATGAAGTATCACCAATATCTTTACCCTCCGGAGACATCATGCTTAGCCTTGTGGAATAATCCATAAGCTTATCTAGCTGATCCGTATTTTGAGTTTTAGGATAAAACGACAAGACACTTTCCATGGACTTGTTTACATCCTGCCCGGTATCTAGTGCCCTCTTCTTGAACTTATCAAACATTGCCACACCAACATCAGCATTTCCGGTTTTCGCTTTAAAAAGATCCTCCCATTTTTGCTGTTCAGCTGCAGGCGCAAGCACCTTTTCCATAACTCCTTTAACTTTTTCCAGCACACCTTTGGCTTTCCCAAAAGCACCGGTGATCTTTTCCCATGTACCCGCCTGCTGCTCAGCACCTGCTGCTCCTTGTTCTGCCGCATCGTTCAGTCTCTCCTGAGCCTGTACTGCGCCTCCAATAGAAGCTTGAATCCTGGTATAAGCTGCACTGTAATTGTTAGTGATGTTGTACACGGGCTTATTGACTATTTTCATACTGATTCGGTTTAAAGTTGCGGAAAAGGAATTTGAAATATTTGCAGAAACCTGAGTTGTAATTTGATTGGTTATATCATTAATCCATTGATTGGAGACTTGCTGGATTCCAGCTATATTGTTTTGCATACCTGCCATTCATTCACCCCCTATCTCTTCCTCGCCTTACTCCGTGCCTGATCCCGCTTCTCCTTCTCCACACGAACAGCAATCATCGCATAAATTGCGGCACGTTCACGTGAAGACAGCTTCATTAGCTCATGCGGTAAAATATGAAGCTCGTGGAGGGCGTAGTAAGCTAAGTTCGCTTCACTGTCGCCCTCGTTGATTAGTTTTTTACTTCATCCACCAGCTCGTTCATATCTGTACCGAAGCCATTCAAGGCCTGTACCCGTTCACCCAGTGCCGCGAATTCACCTGGAAGCAGCATTTTACGCAGCAGCGTTTCGGCACCAAGAACGCCATAAGAACGCTGTAGCTCAGCATTTTTCAGATCTGGATGCACTACACTTGAGGTCATAAGCTTAGCCATATAATCATTCGGTTCAATCTCGGAGGTATACACTCCGTTCTTACCTTTGACCTTACGAGTAGCTGCTTTACGGCATTCCTGATTCTCATCCTCGTTCATACTGCGTAGCTTCCAGGCAACTGCGTTTCCTTCCTTATCCTTAAACCGCTGCGATACCACAAACTCCTCGGTCGTGTCACATGCTACATTTTGCGCAAAAAACAAACTTAATTCACTCATTGTCTTCCTCCTAAAATGATTTAGTTTCTTCTAGTACTACTAACTAGACAGAGAAGAGACCCGCCGCTCACCTGCACGCCCGGGCCTTACTTGCTCCTATCTAGTTGTCTTTATTAGTTTCCAGAGCCGGCCGGAGCGCCAAAAGCTTGCACAATCTGCACGTCTTCAAAGGTAAAGCTCACTTCTTCTTCCAGCGCATCTGATTCTGTATCAAGAGAAGCCATGATGACACTGTCAAGGTTCACTCCTTTTAAAATAATGCGTTGTGCTCCCACACTGGACGATGGGTCTTCATTCGTAACCTCAATATCGAAATATTGATCGACACCTGTATTCATATAATCGAGCATCATCTGGCGGAAACGGCTAGTCATATAAAAAATCGTCATCGAACCGCTGCCCGACCATCCAGTCGCTTTATGCTGAACACCACGGCGGCCTAGAGTCTTCACCTCTGCCTTTGTTTTTTCTACCGTAGCTTCAAGCGTCTTCACATAGAACATCTCTTCAGCTTGCGTACCAATCACGGCATACGCACGGCCCTCCTGGCCGGAAATCGTATCACTAGCTTTTAAAAATGCCATCTTAAACCACCTTCACTTTCATATATACTTTTTCTACGGAATCTACCGGTTTCACAGCCACATCCAGCACGATACTATCACTATCCGCACCAGCCACAACGACAACATCTGTCTGCGCGTTAAAGCCCTCAATCGCACCCATATCCTGCAGATCATTCATATAAGTCGCACATTGTGACCAGAACAGAGCCCGTCCATCTTCATTATTCGCTACCTTACCAATGTAGTAGTTCTCAAAAATACGCTTCAGATCATTCGCAATCCCATCCAGCACGCGTAGCACACGATTTTTGGAGAACGCTTTGCCTTTATCCGGAGAAAATGCCGTAAACGTGTTAATATCTTGCTCCACCACAGCTCGCCCTCCACTGTAAGTAAAGAGCAATTCACCTCGCAGCAAAGCTGCAGTCGTCTCAGAATGGCTAAGCCGCACATCAGCGTCAACGGAGTCGTCATATCCCTGATAAGTCAGTGATTGATTCACCTCAGCAGCAGCCGTAGCACCGGCCACCCAAGCAACAGCATTGTTGTTATCAATCCTAGTTCCGTCACTCAGTACTACCCCATTCTTCACGCTGATCACACCCTCATGACCCGCAGTAGCATAATCCGATAGTACAGCCTGCACTTTCTTACCTTCCGTATCCCGCAGTCTTCTCACCCAAGAGCTATACAGCGCCTTAAGCGTACTATCCTGTGATACTAGTCCAACCGTTTGGAACTCAAGCACCTCAAGAGCAGACAAGAAATCGCTATGCGCACCATTTGTCACCGTACCATTAGCTCCGCCAATAAGCGGCATCCCTGCGGTTAGCTTCAAGCCTTCTGCACCATTTTTCTGGAATTGTACATAATCGTTAGCGACCAACTCTTCAGCCGTTCCAACCGTTTGTTTATTCAGTTCAGTTCCATTCAGCAGTGTCTTTACATCAAAAAGAGCATTATTCTCAATATTCTTTTCAATAACAACAGAAAGATCGTTTCCGCGTACACCGCCGTATTTAGCCGTTACTTGCAGACCACTATTCGTAACTGCCGCTTTAACCCCTTCATTCAATCGATAGAGCAGTAACGTTCCCGCACGTTTCAGCGCTTCGCGTACTGGCAGTAATGTTAGATGTTCCAAATCATAACCTAGCAGCTTATTCACGTCGTCCTGCGGGGTAATCTCCATGATCACTCCAGGTTCTCCCCATGATAAGGCAAGTGCCAAAGCAGTAATCCCGCGTTCTCCCATTTTGCCGATGGCACCTTGATTCGATGCTACATTTACGTACACCCCTGGGCGCACTTTGTTTTGAGTTGTCCATGTTCCGCCTGCCATTAGTTCAAAACCTCCTTATTAATAAACAATCCCATAGATTGCTTCGCTTCTTCGATCGTATAACTTTTGTCATCCTGCAAAATAACGTTCAGCACATCCTTTTCCTTAGCCGTAAAAAGCGATGAATTCACAATCTGCTCTTTACCAAAACGATCTCCATTACTCACCTTTGTGCTCATTTCAGTCTTTCTCCTCCTATCATATGTCCCATCTTAATGGGGTCAGGCTTCTCACTTTGCAAATACACCATATAGTCTGTTGTAAAAAGCGGTCCATGCCCCTCTACCCCAGCTTCCCAGGCTTGCCTAGCTACACGAAAGGAGCCACCCTCTTGCTCCATCCCTGCCATTGCCTCACTCAGCTTATCTGCCATTCTCTCAGCTTCCAGCAGACTGCCTTTTTCATAACGGATACCGAAGCGATAGACCGCTAAATATCGGCCTTCCCGCTGCCGATCCAGTGTCGCTGAGATCAGTCCGGGATAAAAATAAGCCGTCTGAGGTTTCTCCCCCTCCACATACACAGGCACATCTGGAAAATACCGCTCCAGCGCACTCGTAATGTGTTCTCGTAATTGTTGTACCGACATCACTCCATTCCTTTCTGAACTGCGGCGGTTCGCCGATCCTTGATGGTGTTAACCTTCAATTGCATTAACATTTAAGAAGACACCCCCTCTACTAAAATTAAGAACAAAAAGGATACTATCCAATGTTGGATAATACCCTTCTATACTAGGCCAATGCCAAAAGAATCTTTCACCGCTAGATTTGTTCTCATCACCACTAGGGTTGAACTATTAGCAGAGCATTCATGCTCTTGCGGTGTTCTTTTTGCTTCATTTGCCATGTTATAAATATACACCCCTATTTGCCTTGCAGAGACGGTATACCGACGAGGTTTAAGCTAGCTTTGGGATGGTATAGAGCGGTTTTTCGGAGGATCATAAAATCAATAAAAAAAGACCGCATCATCCGCTCGGACGACACAGTCTTTAGTAACCGTCTATATCTCTTAAGTAATACTAATCTTCTCTTTCTTCACTCTAGGTGCTGTTATTAAAGTGTTAAGGGACAGTAGACCGAGATCCGTTAAAGCCAAAGCCATCTTATAAAAAGCCTTCGAGCGTATCTTCACGTAAGTATCCTTACTTACCGGTGGATCAAACACATGATTGTAAATCGTATAATCGTACGTTTCGTCTCTTTTCATATAACGCTCTCTTACTAATTGCTGTTCCCTCGTATCGAGTCTTTCTACCACAGAGTCTATCGCCGAGCAAAAAGCCCTCCTAGCAGCCGGTATATCCACATTATAAGAAGCTATCGCAGCAGTCTGATCAGTAACAGTATTCGTAGGACCATGAAATCTTTCTGTATACGAATAAGTAGTACTGGCTTCCTTAGCCTCAAATGTAACGGTCTTAAAAATACGGTATTTCTCCAACATGCTCTCTATAGCGACCTGGGTTCGGCGACGGTCTAGCTCCGGTAAAGCAGATAAGTTCATCATTTTATGCACTCCTTTAGGTTTTAACAGAATGAGATTAAATTGCGGAAGTTTCCTAAGCAATGTGCTAAAATATAAAAGTGTTCGTATTCTGTTCGTATTTTTCTATAATATACCACTTCTCTACCAATCTCGTAAAACCCCGTTTGAGTCTGTTTTGGGCGAAAAAGAATAGCTTTCCCTCCATTATCTTGCCTTTTGGCAATAATATACGCTTTGTTGTTTACCAATTGGCAAAAATGACTTATATTAATAACATAAGCTTCAGTCTATAAGGAGTGGTTGAGATGAAACAGGATTTTGGGGATTATATGAAGCAACTTCGCGAAACTAAGGGACTTACTATTAATCAATTGGCAGCAGCAGCAGGTATTAGCGGATCACAGATTTCACGGATTGAAAATGGTCTAAGAGGTGTTCCTAAGCCAACTACATTACGCAAAATAGCAGAGGCTACAGGAGTCCCGTACGAGGAGCTAATGGATCAAGCGGGGTATTTGCAGGAACAGGCTCTTCCAAGCGAAGAGATTGTCCCAGAGTGGGCTACAAGCAAGGATAAACGTGACTTCCGTAAAATGCTGGAGGATGATGGAGAGCTGATGTTTGATGGGATTCCACTAGACAAGGATGACAAACAGAGGATAAAAGATGTACTGACCGGCTTATTCTGGGAAGCCAAACAGATGAACAAGAGAAAGAAATCCAACAACACTTAATAACTACACTAACATGCTGCAGGTGAAGAATATGGATGAACTGATCAATAATCTGATTAAAAAATATAAAACCAACTGTCCGTTCGAGCTGGCCTCAGCGCTAGGTATTCATATTCGCTTCATGAACCTTGGGACAGGCACAAAGGGATTATATTACCGAAAATTAAGAAGAAGATTTATCGTCATTCATAATGAGTTGCCAGTTGAGTGGCAGCGCTTCGTTTGTGCGCATGAATTAGGACATGATCGTCTTCATAAGGGGATTAACCGCTTTTTTCTAGAGGAAAGCTCCTACTTCTCTCCTGGGAAGCTTGAACGTCAAGCTAATGTCTTTGCTGTAAAGCTACTATCCACAGGCAGTAATCCTGAGCAAGAAGAGTCATGGAAAAGTTATTACCTACGGATTGGTATTCCACCAGAAGTACAATTTCTTTTGGAAGAATGATAGAACATATGTTATATGATTTATGCGTGTTTTAATTCTATACATAACAAAAAAAGCTCTTACCGAAGTAAGAGCTTTTGAGCAGCGATTAAGCTGAGTATCGGGATGACACGATTTGAACATGCGACCCCCTGGTCCCAAACCAGGTGCTCTACCAAGCTGAGCTACATCCCGTTACTATAAAATTATGGAGCGGGTGATGGGAATCGAACCCACGCTATCAGCTTGGAAGGCTGAAGTTCTACCATTGAACTACACCCGCAAAGGTGAAAATCGGGATGACACGATTTGAACATGCGACCCCCTGGTCCCAAACCAGGTGCTCTACCAAGCTGAGCTACATCCCGTTAAAATATTATGATTGCTTAATAAAAAAATGGCGCGCCCTGAGAGATTCGAACTCCCGGCCTTTTGATTCGTAGTCAAACGCTCTATCCAGCTGAGCTAAGGGCGCAAAAATTATGGAGCGGACGACGGGAATCGAACCCGCGACCCTCGCCTTGGCAAGGCGATGCTCTACCGCTGAGCCACGTCCGCAATAAGTGGTGCGCGTGAAGGGACTTGAACCCCCACGTCGTGAAACGCCAGATCCTAAGTCTGGTGCGTCTGCCATTCCGCCACACGCGCATATAATAATAAAAGTGAGCCATGAAGGACTCGAACCTTCGACACCCTGATTAAAAGTCAGGTGCTCTACCAACTGAGCTAATGGCTCGCACTTGGCTGGGGATATAGGATTCGAACCTATGAGTGACGGAGTCAAAGTCCGTTGCCTTACCACTTGGCTAATCCCCATTGATGGTACCTCTATGTTGCCCATAATCTCTCAGGAAGATTATGGTGGAGGCTGAGGGGATCGAACCCCCGACCCTCTGCTTGTAAGGCAGATGCTCTCCCAGCTGAGCTAAGCCTCCATATCTATGGGACCCTCTAAGGGTAAGTACAAGTAAAAGTTGGTGACCCGTATGGGATTCGAACCCATGTTACCTCCGTGAAAGGGAGGTGTCTTAACCCCTTGACCAACGGGCCTTGCAAATCTGTGGAGCTCTCAACCGGATTCGAACCGGTGACCTCTTCCTTACCATGGAAGCACTCTACCTGCTGAGCTATGAGAGCATGGCTCCCCGAACAGGACTCGAACCTGTGACAACTCGATTAACAGTCGAGTGCTCTACCAACTGAGCTATCAGGGAATATCCGCTTGGCAACGTCCTACTCTCCCAGGACCCTTCGGTCCAAGTACCATCGGCGCTGGAGGGCTTAACGGTCGTGTTCGGGATGGGTACGCGTGGAACCCCTCCGCTATCGCCACCAAACGGGCATTTACATCGTAAATGCTCAGGCTTGATGCCTGAAAACTGAATCCGAATTGAATTTGCGTTC
>NZ_JBBOBK010000002.1:0-139435 GCF_038000135.1 Paenibacillus sp. FSL F4-0236 | reverse complement strand
TTGGAAAAACCTTTTGCTGGAATGGAGACTATATTTCTGTGATTAATAATATTGAATCTTTAGACAAATTTATCGCGATTATACCTATAATAAAATTATCTATTCCGGCTGATTTATCCATAGCCATATGTGATTTGGAACGGTTTGTTGCTTATTTTCCTGGCAATACCATTAATTTAAACATTACCGAAGGACAGCTTTTAAACAAAGAAGAACCGCTTTACATAGCTATACGAGAGAATCAAGAATTAAAGTCCGATGTTCCGGCCAACTTCTATGGATTTGAGTTTACGGGTACAGCGACACCTCTTCATGATCAAAACGGTCAGGTCATTGGCGGGATTGCAGTTCAGATTCGTAGACAAAGTGAATTAAAGGCTATTGTAGAACAAATCTCAGAATCACTGACCCAAGCTAATGAGCAAATCAATAATATTTCGTATGGATCCAATTCACTTGCGGATTACTCTCAGCAACTACTTATTCAATCCCAACAAGCTGGTAGAGATGTGGAGAATACTACAGAGGTCCTATCGATTATTAAAAAGGTTGCTGACCAAACGAATTTACTCGGGCTGAATGCAGCAATAGAAGCAGCTCATGCAGGTGAGAAGGGAAGAGGGTTTGAAGTCGTAGCTAAGGAGATTCGGAAATTTTCACGGGAAACCGTTTCTTCAACTCAAAATATAAATGAAATCATGTTACAGATTAAGGGGATTACGAACCAAATGGCTAATTCGATAGAGAAGATAGCGGCGATCGGACAAGAACAGGCTGAATCTGTTCAGCATACTTCTGCATTTATTGAGGAAATAAAAATAATGTCCCAAAAGCTTAACGAGTTTGCGAATAAATTGTAGCAAGAGAATCAGTTCTTTTTTTGTTGAAACAAAAGAATATTTTAAACGTATATTTAAATTCATGGATGGTATAGTAAGATAGTAGTTGAGTAACAAACTTAGGAGGAATAAATTATGTCAACGCCGCACAATGCAGCACAAAATGGTGAAATCGCCAAAACAGTATTAATGCCAGGAGATCCGTTAAGAGCGAAGTATATCGCAGAAACCTATTTGGAGAACCCAACCCAATTTAATACGGTACGGAATATGTTTGGATATACAGGCACTTACAAAGGTAAAGAAGTGTCAGTAATGGGTTCGGGAATGGGAATGCCAAGTATCGGTATTTATTCTTATGAACTATACAAAAATTATGGTGTGGAAAACATCATTCGCATCGGTAGTGCAGGTGCCTACACAGATAAATTGAATTTATTTGATGTGGTACTGGCGGATAGTGCGTGGAGTGAATCTACATACGCCTATGTGCAAAGTGGTGTAGAAGGAGACGTACAGCTGCCAAGTAAAGAATTGAACGAAGTCATTGAAGAAGCGGCTAAACGTATTAACAAGCCACTTTTGACGGCAAGAATTCATTCAAGCGATGTATTCTATCATGAAGACAACGTGCCAGGCCACAATGAATTTTACAATGAACATGACTGTGTATGTGTAGAAATGGAGAGCTATGCATTGTTCCATAATGCGAAAGTATTAGGTAAACAAGCAGCATGTATTCTTACTATTTCAGATTCATTAGTTACTCATGCAGTAACCACGGCAGAAGAAAGACAAAATTCTTTCAACAGCATGATGGAAGTTGCATTAGAAGCAGCGATTTCTCTTTAAGATTAAGAAGTGAAAGATAAACTAAAACATCTTTATACAGAAATTGTATAGAGGTGTTTTTTTTATTTTTATTTTTATAAACTTCTAGCTGAGGATACACCCTTAGGTTCGTTATTGACAAGAAGAAAAATCCAGATCATAATAACATATGAGCACTTGTTCATATGTTATTATGATCTGGAGCTTTTGAATACCACTGCGCGCGCATACAAATACTATCTTGCTGAAGGTAAATAGGAGGTAAATCATGAAGGACAAGAAGAATAATCACAATCATCAGATGGAGCACGTAGACGGGCAACACTCCGATCACGATCACAGCGATCACAATCACTCCCATGCAGGACATGATCATTCCCATGGGCCTCACGGTCATCATCATTTTGATCCTAGCGGAAACAAAAAAGGACTAATGATTGCATTAATAATTACAGTAGGAATTATGTTTTTGGAGTTTTTTGGCGGACTGATCACTAACAGCTTAGCGCTGCTATCGGATAGTGGGCATATGCTAAACGATGCAAGCTCCTTAGCATTAAGCCTAGTAGCGGTCTGGTTTGCAACTAAACCTGCATCTCCCAATAAAACATATGGATTTCATCGGTTTGAAATTCTAGCGGCACTATTGAATGGGGTCACCTTATTTGTAGTTGCTGGTTTTATCATCGTGGAGGCTTATGGCCGATTCTTCGAGCCGCCTACGGTTGCAAGTGGTTCTATGATGCTGATCGCATGTATAGGTCTTTTAGCCAATGTTGCTAGTGCTTGGTCTCTTATGAGAAAAGGAGATGTAAAGAATAACATTAACCTTCGCAGTGCTTATCTTCATGTGCTTGGCGATGCTTTAGGCTCGGTAGGGGCTATTATTGCAGGTTTAGTTATGATGATTTTTGGCTGGTATATTGCTGACCCGATTATAAGCGTACTAGTTGCTCTATTAATTCTTAGAGGTGCTTGGGGAATCATCAAACATACCGTTCATGTTCTTATGGAAGGTACACCGATTACAGTGAATCCATCTGAGGTGAAGGCAGTTCTTGAGAATATCGAGGGCGTTATAAATGTTCATGATCTTCATATTTGGACAATTACCTCGGGTCTTGATTCACTAAGCTGCCATCTCTTAATCAAAGATCAGGAAGATGATCAACGTATTTTGCAGCAAGCCATTCAGTTAATAGCGGAACGCTTCAAAATCCAGCATACTACTATTCAAATTGAGACATCGGTGATATCCCATGAAGTGATGAAAGTCTAATTATATTTTATATTTTGAATAGATTAGGGGGGCTATAGTATAATAAAACTATATGGAAAGGAGTGATTGGTGCATGGAAGATCATACGCACGAGCACGAATCATGTAGCACGGGTGAACGAAAAAGTCATCACTCTGAGAAGACTAAAAAGAACCTGGTTAGCCGACTCAATAGAATTGAAGGACAAGTAAGAGGGCTAAAGGGATTAATTGAGAAGGACACCTATTGTGATGATGTGCTGCATCAAATCTCTTCGGTCCAATCTGCTTTGAACGGCGTAGGAAAGCTTTTGTTAGAACATCATATGAAGAGCTGTGTCGTGGAACGAATTCAAGATGGTGAAAATGAAGTGTTAGATGAGTTATTAATTACCATCAATAAATTAATTAAATAATTGATAATAGAAAGGATTCGTTGGAATCCTTTTTTTATTTAGGTTCATATATACTGTAGGGGGGTATACTAATGTTGTTGGAAAATATAATTAAGGAGGACGACCCATATGAACGTAGAGGTATTTACAACACCGACTTGTGAGGATTGCAGAAATTTTAAAAAGTTCTTGAATGAGCATCATATTCCATTTACTGAATTTAATATTGCAGATCATCCTGACCATGCAGATACGTTATTTGATCGAACTGGAAAAAGATTGGTTCCCACCATTTTCATTAACAATCAGGTGTTTTTCGGATTTGTGTTCAATCGTCAAGAAATTGAGAAACAGCTGCATGTCTAATGTTCAGTTCGGACAATTTCTCTGAGCATGATAAGCTAGCTCACGATTGGGTAAATATAGAGTAGGGGACTATACTAAATTACATCTTGAGAGGAGCTTTTATGATGTCACATCAAAACTACAAAGCGTGTATTGAAGAATGTTTAAAATGTATGGTGGCTTGTAATCACTGTTACTCATCTTGCTTGGAGGAAGATCATGTTGGAATGATGAAGGAGTGCATTCGCCTGGATCGTGAATGTGCAGAAATATGCGGATTCACTGCACATGCCCTGTCGATGAACAGTAAATATGCCAAGGCCTTATGTTTAGCTTGTGCAGAGGCTTGTGAAGCCTGTGGCAACGAATGCAAAAAACATGACCATGATCATTGCCAGCAATGTGCAGAAGCATGTTTTGCCTGTGCGAAAATTTGCCGAGAAATGGCTGCTTAACTCAGTAGGACTCTCTTCAGAGAGGACGGATTCATGAAGGAGTTTTCTCAGAAACAGGATTTCTGTTACTGAGAAAACTCCTTTTTAAGTATTTAGAGTATAGCTTGTCGCTTGACATAATATAGGGTAGGGGGGTATACTAACATCAAGAAGAGGATGATACAAACAATGGAAATCATCACAAAAGTGGAAGAGGTGTTTATATAATGACTACTGCTGCGGCGGGAAAATCACAAACATCATTACAAATCACAGGGATGACTTGTGCTGCTTGTGCAAACCGCATAGAAAAAGGCTTGAACAAGTTAGAAGGTGTAACAGAAGCCAACGTAAACTTTGCAATGGAAAGGGCTACAGTGACTTATGATCCGAATATAGTGGACGTAAGTAAGATGGAAGCAAGTATTCAGAAGCTAGGGTATAGCACGGCTAAAGAAGCTGTAGATTTACAGCTTGTAGGTATGACATGCGCTGCTTGTGCATTGAAAATTGAAAAGACTCTGAATAAACTGCCTGGCGTAAGCACTGCCAGTGTGAACTTTGCGATGGAAACAGCACATGTCGAATATAATCCCGTTGAAGTTTCTGTATCTGACATGCAGAAGCGGGTGGAGAAGCTTGGATACAAGGCTGTTCCCAAACAAGAGCAAGGTGACCCAGCGGAACAGCGACAACAAGATTTATCCAAGCAAAAACGTAAGCTGCTGATCTCCGCGATTCTATCGTTTCCACTGTTGTGGGCGATGGTGAGCCACTTTTCCTTCACTTCGTGGATATGGCTGCCTGATCTTTTTATGAATCCATGGTTCCAATTGATTTTGGCAACACCAGTTCAATTTTATATTGGTAAACAATTTTACATCGGTGCTTATAAAGCACTTCGTAACGGCAGTGCGAACATGGATGTTCTAGTTTCACTTGGGACCTCAGCGGCCTTTTTTTACAGCCTTTATTTAACCATAGTTTGGGCTGTCGATGGTGGGAGCGCGCATCATGGACCAGAAATGTATTATGAAACGAGTGCAGTATTGATTACTCTGGTTCTAATGGGAAAATTGTTCGAATCCTTGGCAAAAGGACGGACCTCGGAAGCTATTAAATCCTTGATGGGACTGCAAGCCAAGACAGCTTTAGTTGTCCGCAATGGTGAAGAATTAAGCATTCCGGTAGAGGAAGTTATTACTGGTGATATAGTACTTGTTCGTCCAGGGAATAAAGTACCTGTGGATGGTGAAGTTCTGGAAGGGATCTCTTCAGTAGATGAATCCATGCTGACCGGAGAAAGCCTCCCTGTTGAAAAGAAAGCCGGAGATTCCGTCATTGGAGCGACGATTAATAAAAACGGTATGCTTAGAATCAAGGCAACAAAAGTAGGTAAGGAAACTGCTCTTGCGCAGATCATCAAAGTGGTAGAAGAAGCGCAAGGTTCAAAAGCTCCTATTCAACGGGTTGCTGACGTCATCTCCGGTATCTTTGTTCCTATCGTTGTTGGGATTGCCGTTATTGCATTTTTAGTGTGGTACTTCATCGTAACACCGGGTGATTTTGCAGGAGCTTTGGAAAAAGCAATCGCCATTCTGGTTATCGCTTGCCCTTGTGCTTTGGGTCTGGCTACGCCAACCTCCATTATGGCTGGTTCCGGACGTGCAGCTGAACTGGGAATCCTGTTCAAAGGCGGAGAGCATTTAGAGCAAACACATAAAATTGATACGATTATCTTGGATAAAACAGGCACAGTAACAAAGGGCAAACCTGAGCTTACCGATATTTTGGTCGAAGGCAACGAGACAGAATTTCTTAGACTGGTGGGTGCAGCCGAGAAGAATTCAGAACATCCACTTGCAGAAGCTATTGTCGCAGGCATCTTGGAAAGAAATATTGAATTGCCAGGGACAGAGTCTTTTGAAGCTATACCGGGTTTTGGGATCAAGGCTGTCGTGGAAGGCAAAGAGCTGTTAATTGGTACTCGGCGTCTCATGGACAAATACGGTGTAGAGGCAAGTCATGCTTATAACATCATGTCTACTTTAGAAGAATCCGGTAAAACAGCAATGCTTGTTGCTATAAATAAAGGGTACGTAGGTATGGTAGCTGTTGCGGACACCATTAAAGAAACCTCTCAGGCTGCTGTCAGTCGGTTGAAAGGAATGGGAATCCAGGTCATCATGATTACCGGAGATAACGAACGTACGGCAAAGGCGATCGCTGCCCAAGTTGGCATTGATCATGTACGCGCTGAAGTGCTTCCAGAAGGAAAAGCGGAGGAAGTGAAAAAATTACAAGCGCAAGGCAAGATAGTAGCCATGGTTGGCGATGGTATTAATGATGCTCCAGCTCTCGCAACTGCAGATATTGGGATGGCCATTGGTACCGGTACGGACGTGGCTATGGAAGCTGCGGATGTTACTTTAATGCGAGGCGATCTATCCAGTATTCCCGACGCTATCTACATGAGTCGTAAAACAATGACTAACATTAAACAAAATCTATTCTGGGCACTTGGCTACAACTCACTTGGCATTCCGATTGCAGCACTTGGTTTCTTGGCTCCGTGGGTAGCGGGTGCGGCAATGGCTCTCAGTTCGGTTTCCGTTGTTCTTAATGCACTTCGTCTGCAACGTGTGAAGATCCGTAACTAAATCACTAGACGAATGAGGACGGAGATAAGGATATGGGAGAGATCACAAAAATCGCAGTTGCACCTCCAATTCAAGTGGGGGGAAGCCTGTTTACACCAGAGCAGCTTGCTACAATAGGAGCTATTCTAGGAACGAATGCAAAAATTGAAATGACATCTTTTAAACAGCTTTATTTGGAGGTGCCTCTGGAACAACGTGAAGTGATTGTGGAGCAACTTGAGCGTATAGGATTAGAAGTATATTCAGCGGGTTTTGTCACGAAAAGCCTGATTGCCTGTAATTTTTGTAAAGGGGCTGAGGAAGCAGGTCTGGCAGTTGCACAGAAATTAAATCAGTCTATAGCAGGGATTGAAACACCTATGCCACTGAAGATTGGTTATGCGGGCTGTGCACTCGGAACCAGCGAGCCTCTGTTGAAAGACATTAGCGTTGTGAAAATGCGTAATACCTATGAGATTTTTGTGGGTGGAGAACCAAAAGGGCTTAAGACTTCAATCGCTCAATCCCTTAGATCAGGGCTAAGTGAAGATCAACTTATTCCAGTGATTCTGTCATTGATTAACTACTATAAGGCCAACGCCAAAGGGAAAGAGAAATTCAGAAAGTTCATTGACCGGGTGACGATAGAATTGCTGCAACAAGTTGTTGCTGTGTAGGATAAGGTTATAATTTTAAGAGGGGCTTCCTTTATAGGAGCTCCTCTTTTTAGTATGATCTAAGAATAATGCTACGAAATGCAAAGTTTGTAAAATTAATAAACTATTTAAGTAAATAAAGTGTTAAAATTTATAAAAATAATACCTTTATTATCAAGATAAATAGATGCCATAGGGGATGGCATGGAAGATGCGATGATCATTATATAAACAGAATGAGAGGGAAGTTGACCAAATTATGATCAATCTTAGTTCAGAGCGACAACAGCAAGTTAGCTATATTGGGATTACTGAGGCTGATTTAAATGTATTGAAAAGTAAGGAGAAAGAATTCAAGCAAATCGTAAGCTCCCTTGTAGATGAATTGTATAAGCAGATGATAGAGGAACCTGAGCTACTCCACATCATTGAACAGCACAGTACGCTTGATCGATTGAAGGAAACGCAGCAGTGGTATTTTTTATCCATGGCATCGGGTGTGATTGATGAAGCATTTATTGAAAGACGACTGCTTATAGGTAAAATTCACTCGCGTATTGGTCTGACAACAAATTGGTATTTGGGCACTTACATATTATATTTGGATCTCGCTACAGCTTATTTTGAACGGATATTACCGACTGATTGGAAACCCGTCATTCATGCATTAACCAAGATGTTTAATCTGGATTCACAGTTGGTTCTGGAAGCCTACGAAGTCGATGAAAAAGCAAAAATAGAAAATTTATTAGAAAAGCAAAACCACTTGCTTACAGGTGTTAGTTCTGCGGTTCAAGAATTAGTATCCTTAATGGTTCAACTGAAAGATAGCAGTGAATCCATCGAGGAATTAGCTAGTAAGAATGCTGATTATCAAGAGAAAACACATCAAACTGTGTTATATCTTGACAAAGAGGTAGAGTCTATTCATCAAGTGGGTACAATGATTAGGGAAGTAGCTGATCATACGCATCTTTTGGGCTTAAACGCGGCCATTGAAGCGGCAAGAGCAGGGGAGTACGGAAGAGGCTTTGAAGTCGTCGCGAATGAAGTTCGGAAGTTAGCTCGTCGTTCTAAAGATTCAATAGGAACGATTGATGAGAAGCTGAATAATATCAACTCTACACTGTCCAAGGTGAAAAAAGAATCGGAACACAATTCCATGTATTCCAGAGATCAGGTGAAGGGCTCTCAAGAACTGGCTTCCTTCGTGAATCTGATTGAAAAAGTGACTGTCGAGTTAGAAAACTTGAAATAAACAAGAATGTCTTATATTGCGGATCGAGTGTTAAGTATTCATATCTGGTACAAGGAGCGATGAGTGTGCCTGTAGATCATCATGAACAAGATGCAGAAAATTCATCTAGAAAGATTGTGGCAGGTTTATTCATGTCGCTGGATGGAGTGGTAGACTCACTTGAGGCCTCACCTAAGAAGTGGGGGAGCAATGAAATGAATGAGACGATTGCTGCCGGTGTTGCACAGGCAGATACTATACTGCTTGGGCCACGTACTTACAAGATGTTAGCCCAGTTCTGGCAGCATCAGAGTGACAATCTACCCATGGCAAGATTCCTGAACCATTCTGACAAATATCTGGTCTCCAGTACGATTACGGAGGACATGCTCGAATGGCAACCTGCGAGCCTGATCAAGGGCAAGCTCTTCGAGGAAATAATGAAGCTAAAGCAACAGCCTGGAAAGAACATTCAGATCCCTGGTAGTCCGAAATTAGTCAGATCCCTATTACAAAATGGATTGTTAGATGAGCTTAGGCTTAATATCTGTCCCGTTGTCGTTGGCTCTGGAATGCGTCTTTTTGACGAGATCACGAATCAAGTCCCACTTCATCTTGTGGACTCAAAAGCTTACAGTAACGGTGTAGTAGGCTTAACGTATCGCATATAATCTTTGAAATGAAACACTCCTTCAGAATATTCTGAGGAGTGTTTTTTTGTTTAACAGTGCGGTTTAGACGTCGGTTTTGGAAACACCGTTTAAGCTGGGAACATAATCGGCAGCTTTATCGATGTTTACCATCTGAGCCGCTTCATTAAAGTTATTGTTATTCTGTGCATTGTTTTTCTTACTTGGTTGATGTTTGCCTGGTTCACCTTTGGGACTGGCGTTATTTTTTGGCATGACATTCACCTCCATATTCTCCCCATAGTATGAGAAGGTAGTTTGAATTTTATGCCAGACAAGGAGGTGATGGGGTGCACCACCGCAAAAGATTTGTGGTTTTAACGGCAGTTATTTTCGGTGAAATGACCTGGCTGCCATTGTAGAATTGGATTAAATAGGAAAAATAGGCGTTTAATTATAAAAAGGTAGGTGAGAATATTGCTCTCTGACAAGAAACAATCTCTTCTATTTATTATTATTGTGTGGGCAATGGCACTTGGGATGCTGCTACTCCCAGAATCAGCACAAGGTCTGTACGGATTTACCCCGTTACTCACAGTATTTCTCATGATGTTCTTGATTGTACGAGATGGTTATCGTGCTGAGGGCTGGAGAAGGTTAGGTTTCAGATTTAGAGGAGGGAAAGAATACATATTGGCTTTGGTTATTCCCTTA
The DNA here is from genome assembly GCF_038000135.1 of Paenibacillus sp. FSL F4-0236. Taxonomy (NCBI): domain Bacteria; kingdom Bacillati; phylum Bacillota; class Bacilli; order Caryophanales; family Paenibacillaceae; genus Paenibacillus; species Paenibacillus sp. FSL F4-0236. The sequence continues at coordinate 129,459 of NZ_JBBOBK010000002.1, read as the reverse complement.
ATTTCACTGGGAGCGGGTTATGCTGTTTATTGGACAGGATGGGTATCAAGCTTGATCCCTCCAGATTCATGGATCAAGACGGCTATATATTTGGTCGTTTATATTGTTCTGGGTTCGCTATCTGCATTGGGGGAAGAAATAGGCTGGAGGGGCTGGCTGCTTCCGCGCTTTCAATGGATGGGAAGAGTTAGTTCCAGTATCACAATGGGGTTTATCTGGGCAATATGGCATTATCCAGCGATTCTTGGCCCACGTGCCTATCATTCTTCAGGGAACCGCTGGCTTGTGTTGACCCTGTTCACCTTATCCGTTGTATTTGCGGGAATTATTATTAATGAACTGCGTCTGACCTCTGGTAGCATATGGCCGGCAGTGCTTTTACATGGAACTAATAATGCAGTAGATAGTGTGTTGCGCAATATTACTGCGAGTTCATCACCGATGCTAGAGTATGTAGCTGGAGAGAGTGGTTGGGTCCCGGTAATTTTATATGGCGCTGTAGCAGTTTGGATTCTGAATCGAAACCTCAGGATAAAACGGCAGCCGATCAGTTTAGCGCAATAACACTTGCGTTCGTTTATAAATGAAGGAATATCATGCATAAAAGTATATTATTCCCTATTGAATTCATTTAAAATGGTATAGGATGCATGATTCTGAATTACAAATATGTATAATTTTGTTCTTCCGGGGGATTCAAATGAGAGTGAAACTCCGTTATTTTTTCATATCAGGGTTACTTTGCGTTTTTGCCTTTCTTATCATTCATTTTGTGGGAATCATTTACTCCAATATCTTACTTGAAGTTGGTCTGGAGCAGAATGAACAAGGACAATATTATATCGCAGAGGTCGACGTTTCCAGTGAGGGCTATAAGCAGAATTTACGGGAAGGGGATATTTTAGTAGCGGTTAATGGAACACCGATTGAAAAAGTGGATGGACCGGTGAGATACGGAAATCTCACGCAAGTTCAATCCATTGACCTCCTCCGTATATCTAAAGAGGGTACCCTGATCACAGAACATTATGATATCAAGAATAAATCCTCGGTATATCATACGTTCACACAGCTTGTAGTTCCTGGAGCAACCTTTGTTTTTTTGGTGGTGTTAAGTCTTCTTTTATATCGTAAAAAAAGTGGAGAACGCGCAGCTGAACTGCTAATTTTGTTCTTTTTATTGGTGGGAGTGACGTACTTCGCCGGATATGCCTCAAGCAGATCAGATCTCATCGGTAGAATTACTATGAGTGGCTTGCTACCTCTAATACCGCTGGTGTTTATCCACTTTGTCCAAGTACATCTGAAACGATTTAATGTTCTATTTCTTTCTACTTTTCTAATCAAGACATACTACGGATTCGTCATTTTACTTGGTATGGTTTCAAGCTTTAGTTTAGTTATTTACTCCTGGGATAGATCCTTGTATTCCTTTATGCGTCTGATCATTATTGGGCTCTTTGTTGTAGGCATCCTATACAGCATATTTAAGCTGCTCTATGTATACATCAATTATCGGAACACAGCACTTAAATCGATGCTTAAAATTATGTTAACTGGACAGATCCTTGCGTTTACACCGTTTGTTCTTCTTTCAGCTGTGCCGATTGCGTTTGGGGTCGAATTGATTCCTTATGAAATCACTACGATTTTCTTGTTTTTAATGCCAGTTACCTATTTTTATCTGCTCACTGCTAAACAGCTATTTGATATTGATTTCGCTTTTAGTCGATTTAAATATGATCTGTTCATTGCTTTCATTCCGGCGCTAATCATTGTGGTAGTACTGGCGATCATTCAGAGTAGGCCGGAATATGATTGGATCAAATGGGTTCAGATGTTTTTGGTGGTGTATTTATCGATTACGACTTTCTTATTTTTTAAGGAGAAAATAGATCATTATTTCCGGCCTAAGCTGGTCCATGAACTTCATCATTATCAAGGGAGTTTGGAACGATTCTCTAAGCAAATCTCAAAGGTTATGAAGATATCTGATTTGGAAGCTGCACTCAACAAGGAGATCAATGAGATTATACCGGTTAATCGGTCGGCTTTTTTTGAGATAGATGAGGATGAAAATTTGCATAGTCTCGAGCCAATCGTGGATGATTCAGGCCAAGACATCTATATACAATTTGTATCACAATACCCTGTTCTTAAAGTAGGGGAGGTCATTCAACTCCAGCAAGGGATCCTACTAGTGTTAGGTCGTCATAAAAAGAGTGTTCATCTCCTATGGATCGATCATAAGAAGAATCATATCAAGATGAATATGGATGAGCTAAATTGGTTAAATACCATCGCAAACTATGCAAGCATCGTCTATGAGAATTTATATCTGATTGAAGGTCTGATTGAAGACCTTGAAGTTGAAATGAAAAAAGATCAACATGGGGCACCCTGGGTTCTGCGCCTGATTTTTAACTTGTCAGAGAATGAGCGAAGAAAGCTGGCGGCGGATTTACATGATTCTGCCCTTCAAGATCAACTTATTTGGCTTCGTAGGCTGGAAACGCTGATCTCCGATCACGAAATTTCACCGAGAATCTTACCGGAGCTGCTTCAGATTAAAGAAGGACTTCTGGATGTTATCTATCAGATTCGGGAGACTTGCAATGAACTGCGTCCTCCGCTTCTTAGGGAAGCTGGGATTGTGAAGGCGCTGGAAATTTTATTTGAGTATGCTCAGCTGCAGTCCAATTATATTATTAGCTTTACATCAAGTCCGATAGGCGAGTTAAGTGATGAACTGGTGATAGCCCTTTATCGAATTGTGCAGGAACTTCTGAGAAATGCCGGGAAGCACGCCAAGGCAAATCAGATTGAGATTGAACTGGATCAGAAAGAGCATCTCTATTTCCGTTACAAGGATGATGGAGTAGGCATGAATATCGTAGATATTAAAGAATCATTTCAGCATATGGGCTTGTCCGGCATCAAAGAACGTGTAGCGAGTCTAGAAGGGGATTGTACGTTTAACTCGGAGAAGGGTAAAGGGTTGGAGGTAATTATTTATTTACCGACAACGTCTTTTGTGGAGAAGAAAAATAGAGGAGGCGATGACGATGATACGTATCTTGTTGGTTGATGATCACCCTTCAGTTGGAGAAGGAACCAAGAATATGATTGAGCAGGATGCTGATATGGAGGTAACCTTTGTTTTGTCAGCGATGGAAGCTTTCGATATGCTGGAGCAGCAAGGATTTGATGTGATATTATGCGATCTTAATATGCCTACAATTAGTGGACTCGAATTCACCAAAAGAGCCGTTCAGCGTGATCCCGAATCTAAAGTGGTGATTTATACCGGATATGAAATCAGTGCGCATTATAACCTGTTGATGGAGTCAGGGGTTACAGGATTTATTTCTAAGACAGCTTCCAGAGAACAGTTGTTAAATACCATTCGTTGCGCACTAAGAAATGAGGCTGTCATTCCAGTTTCTTTACTAAAGCAGCTGCGCAGAAGTGATATCAAGATATCCAATAACCGGGATAATCAGTTCATTCAAGAAGTATCTATTAATCAAAAAGAACAAGAAATACTCCAAGAAGTTGCCAGTGGAAAAAGCAACAAAGACATAGCCAGCAAACTTTTAATGTCACAAAGGACTGTGGAGTATAATCTGACGAGAATCTTCGAGAAGCTGAGTGTACATTCCAGATCCGAAGCTATCGTAGAGGGAAAACGGCTGGGACTTGTTAGAACGGAGCAATTTTGAGCTGGACAAATACATAGTCTTGTAAATTTACAATTTCGAAGATATGAAGGAGAGAACTCATTATGATCGATATGGACCAAATATATCTAATTACGGATATCCCAGGTTATACGCCGGAAATTAGTCGTCTTTTATCCATGATGAACTATGCCAGACACACAACACTACAAGCCGTTGCAGGTCTAACAGTGGAACAACTGGACTACTTATTGGACTCAGAGAGCAACTCCATTGGAGCGTTATTATCACACTACGCTGCGGTAGAATATGCGTATCAAGTGGCTACGTTTGAGGGAAGAGATTTGTCTGAGGAAGAATTAACAATATGGGGGCCAGCGTTAAGCTTAGGAGACGAAGGGCGAGCGATGATTAAAGGGAATGATCTTAACTATTATTTAGACCGTTTAAATGAAGTAAGAGAAAGAACGTATGCATTGTTCGCAACCGTTGATGATGACTGGTTATATACAGAAGAGGAATTCTGGCATCACAAACAGGCGAACTACTATTTCATGTGGTTTCATGTATTCGAAGATGAAATTAATCACAGAGGCCAAATTAGATTGATACGAAAAAGAGCGCTAGCTTAAAGAAAGGGGAACATAAATGGAGTTCATAGAGAAGAGTATTAAGCCTTTATTTAACAAGTATCCGTTGCTCTCGAAATTTATCTTAGCAGTGCTAATCTTTGATATCGTCTATTACACAGGTAAAGAAGTTGGGCGAATTGCCTATTATATGACTCACTAAATCTTTATAAAATGTGCCTAACAGAAAAAGGCGAATTCGACTCCATGCTGAGTGAGAATTCGCCTTTTTCTATGACTTGACCTAAAAATAAACGGAGGAGAGTTACGAAGGGGCAATTTGGAACTGTAGGAGCGGTAGCGACCGCCTTTGTCTCCGAATTTCATCCGCTAACAGCGGTACAATTCAGGAAATTTGGAGACAACAGCGGCCGGAAGTCCAAAAGTTCCCCGTAGTTACCACTTCCTCCTTAAATGTATTGTCTCAAGATGAGGAGGTATTCCAGTTCATTATCAGTTCACACAAATTTGTTAGGATTGGAAACATCAAAGGCAGAGAAAAAGAGCGTGACCCAGGAGAGGAAGAGATCGGAATGAACATATTAGAGGTTAAGAATGTTAAAAAATCGTATACTTTATATGGTAAGGAAAAGGTTCCAGTACTCCATGATGTGAATTTAAGCTTTGAGACAGGTGAATTTGTCTCTATCCTCGGTGAATCCGGTTGCGGCAAGTCCACACTAATGAATATTATTGGTGGAATGGACTCTGATTATGAGGGCGATGTCCTTGTTCGCGGGAAGAACCTAAGCAAGATGACCGAAAAGGAAATGGATGACTATCGCAAGAACAACATCGGCTTCGTATTTCAAAACTTCAATCTGATTCCACATTTATCAGTCTTGGAAAATGTTACGGTTGCGATGCAGATGACGAATACAAGCGAGAAAGAACGTAATAAGCGTGCTATAGAGATTTTGACTGAGGTAGGATTAAAGGATCATCTGAAAAAACGTCCGAATCAACTGTCCGGTGGACAAAAGCAACGGGTATCCATTGCACGTGCATTGTCGAATAATCCAGACATTATTTTGGCAGATGAACCTACGGGTGCGCTGGATAAGGATACAGGCGATCAAATATTAGTCTTGTTGGACAGCATAGCGAAAAGAGGAATCTTGGTCATTACCGTGACCCACTCGCAAAAAGTAGCTGATTACGGTAGCCGTATCGTTAAGCTTGAAGAGGGATTGGTGAAAGACGATATTCATTTGAAGGAGCGTTCCATGGCAACCTACGATGGGGGAGATGGTTCGGCCCGAAACCTCAGCTTAATGGCTTCTTTCAAAATGGCCCTTCAAAATATGAAGCTTAATGCCAAACGTAATGTATTGGTAGCTTTGGGTGGATCGATAGGTATTTTAAGTGTACTCTTGATGCTCTCCTTAGGAAATGGGATCACTAGCTATATTAATAATGAAATTAATTCAAGTATGGACCCTTTGCTGGTAGATATCACTAAGCCAAATCCAGAAGCCAAAGACATGAAAGGCCCAGAAGCGATGATGTTACCGGGTGTTTCGTTTACAAAGGCCGATGTTGAAACGATTCGTAACCTCCCAAATGTAGATCATGTGGAGACTATAACAACGATTACAGGTAAGTCTACTACGGTTTTTGGAGAACAAACGGGTAGTCTCACACAATTAACCACCTTAAACGATACATTTGATAAAGCGACGATTAAAGCAGGGGCTTTACCGAAAGAAAATGAAGTATTATTACCAACGAAAATAGCGAGTCAATTAAGTGGAAATGACCAACCGAATGCTATGGTAGGGAAGTCTATTCATCTGTATATTAATGAAATGGATGCTCAACATAAACCGATAACGTTGGAAAAAGAAATCAAGGTCTCTGGTGTTTATGAAGCCACTGATCCAAGAGCGCAAATGTCACCAACAGGATATATTCCAACACAGACACTGGAGCAAATGTATACTGATAAAGGGATTACCATTGGCCCGATTCAGGTTAATGCTTTTGCAACGGATATGAAATATGTGAATGATATTAATAAAGCGGCTGTTGATGCGGGCTTCTCGGGCTCCCAAACGGCAAAAATCATGGAGCGTATCACGACTTATGTGGATATGGCTACGATCGTTCTATCTGGTATTGCAGGGATTTCGCTCATCGTATCAGGGATTATGATATTGGTTGTACTTTACATTAGTGTAGTGGAACGGACGAAAGAAATTGGGATCCTTCGTGCGATTGGAGCAAGAAAGAAAGATATCAAGCGAATATTCTTTTCCGAATCCGCATTATTGGGTATATTTAGTGGTGTCTTCGCAATAATCTTTGCAGCTATTATTAGCTTTGGTTTAAATATACTTCTGGAAAATGCTTTTGGCGTAAAGCTTATTAACTTATCTGGATCTTATATCGTATTCGGATTAGTTGTAAGTACAGGGATTAGTATTGTCGCTGGTTTGATGCCTTCATCGAAGGCTGCCAAGCTCGATCCAATGGAATCTCTGCGATACGAATAAATACAATGTTGGAAAGGAAATTGATGTATGAGCACAATTCTAGTGGTTGATGATGATTCCCATATCCGCAAATTAATACGATTATATCTTGAAAAAGATCAGTTTTCCGTAGTGGAAGCGGAAGATGGTCAAATAGCATTAGACATTCTAGCTCATACAAAAATAGATTTGGCGATTGTGGATGTGATGATGCCTCATATCGATGGTATTGAACTGACAGAAGATATTCGATCTTATATTGATATGCCGATCCTAATGGTTACAGCCAAAGGAGAGTCTAAGGATAAAGTCAGAGGATTTAATGCGGGGTCAGACGATTATTTAGTAAAGCCGTTTGATCCCATTGAATTGGTACTGCGTGTGAAATCTTTATTAAAGAGATATCATGTAACCCCTTCGAATGTTATTCAATTAGGGGGAGTAACGATTGATCTAGGGAATTTAACAGTCGCTAATGCCGATCAAATGGTTGAATTGAAAAAGAAGGAATGTGAATTGCTATTTGCTTTGGCGGGTTCGCCAAGGCAAATATTCACCCGCACTCAGCTAATAGAGAATATATGGGGAATGGATTATGAAGGCGATGAGCGGACGGTTGATGTGCATATCAAACGCTTGAGAGAACGTCTTGAACCCATCCCTCAGTTCATCATTTCTACAGTAAGAGGACTTGGTTATCGTCTGGAGCTAGCCTAGATGGTGAGAAAAAGCCTGCGTCTTCGAATCGTCGTTACGTTCATTGGTATTGTTTTAGTCAGTTTAATTATTTCCTTTTTTCTTTTTATGCAGTTTTCAGAAAAAAATAATACCCCAAACCATATGTTTATTAATATTGCTAAAGATATAGCAAAGGTGACAAATCTAATAGATGATCCGGAAAAAGTAAACGCATTTGCAGATCTGCTTAATCGATTTGGTATAGATATAGCGGTTGTTAATGAGCCAAGTGAATCTGTTTTTTCTGTAGACAAGGAGAAAGTTGCTATCTTATTCAATTCCAACACAACCGATGCGGTCTTTCTATCGGGTAGGGGTGGACTTGCTATCGTAGGGGTTCCTAAGATAGATGATGGAAAAGGTGCTTTCATTATTAAGATTGATTTTTCATCGACTGTAAGAGGCTTGAGAATTACGCTTCTGTTTACACTATTAGCTGTACTAATCATCGGAAGCTTGCTTATCTTGTTCATGTCCAGGTATATTGTGAAGCCTATTAAGAAGCTAACTGTTGCAGCGAAGGAAATGGCGTCAGGCAATTTATCTGTCCGATTGACTTATCGTAATAAAGATGAATTTGGTGAACTGATGGAGAGCTTTAATCGTATGGCAAGTGAGCTGCAGAAAATGGACTCAGTTCGTGATGATTTTGTCAGCAATGTTTCTCATGAAATGCAGTCACCACTTACATCGATTAGAGGATTTACAAGAGCGCTGCAAGACGGTGTCATTCCATTAGAAGAGCAAAAAGAGCATCTGGATATTATCTATGAGGAAACCTTACGCCTATCTAGGCTTAGTGATAATCTGCTCCGATTAGCCTCACTCGATTCGGAGCACCATCCGGTTAATCCCACCACATTCCAATTAGACGAACAATTAAGAAGAACGATCGTATTAGCGGAACCACAGTGGGCACGGAAAGATATTATGATTGAATTGGATTTATTGCCTTGCGAGATCACGGTGGATAAAGATTTATTTGATCAGGTCTGGCAGAACTTAATAAATAATGCTATAAAATATACGGGGCAAGACGGTACCATTCATGTTGAAATTGAGATGAACGCGCAATTTGTGAAGGTATATATCAAAGATTCTGGTAAAGGCATTCCTGAGGAAGCACTTCCGCTTATCTTTGATCGATTTTATATGGTGGAGAAAGCGCGTAGCAGCGCTCTTAAAGGGAATGGACTTGGACTTTCCATTGTGATGAAGATTCTGAAAATACATGATTGTAATATTGATGTGGAGAGTAAAGTTGGAGAAGGAACCCAGTTTGTTGTAACGATTCCTAGAACCTAAACCACATGAATAGTTAATATGCTAAAGCTAAAGGTAAACTTTGAGGGGGATGATGATGAAAGATCTAAATCCTATCTATTTACGCGAATTGAAGCATACGGACTGGAAAGATGTTCATTCGTATTGTTCACAGGATCATGTGTGCCGTTTTCAAGCCTGGGGTCCAAATACTGCTGATCAAACTCGTTCATTTGTGAGCCAGGCACTAGATGACTCTCAAAAAGTTCCCAGAACTCGGTTCGCGCAAGCCATAGTTGCAGTAGGAACTGAAAATTTGATCGGCATGGTTGAATTAAATATTAGAAGCCATACGGACAGAAGCGGTGAAATCGGCTATATTGTCCATCCTGATGTCTGGGGACAGGGAGTCGCTACAGCAGCAGCCGGACTAATGTTGAAGCTTGGTTTTGAAGAACTGCATCTACATCGAATATACGCGACCTGTGACCCTCGAAATAGTGGATCATCCAAGGTGCTCACCAAGATTGGCATGACCTATGAAGGCAGATTAAGAGATGCTTTACTCATAAAAGATGGCTGGCGAGATTCTTTAGTGTTTAGTGTATTGGAGCAAGAATGGGATAAGGAAGTGCGCTAAAATAAAGTCTTGCTTCTAAATGTCTAGTTCATTACAATATAAGTATTCGCTTATATAAGTGTTGGAAGGAGGAGAAGTAGGGATGCAGTCACTGACGGATATTGCAGATGATTTGAAGCTCTTAGGAGATAAGACGCGACTGGCCATGCTTTCACTTTTGAAAGAACGGGAATGGTGCGTGTGTGAATTTCTTGATATTTTTGATATATCCCAGCCGGCGATTAGTCAGCATTTACGGAAATTGAAGAATAGAGGGATCGTGAAAGAAAGCAAACGAGGGCAGTGGGTGCATTATTCATTAAATGTCGAGGATAGACCACATCTTAAGGCTGTTCTTCAACAAATGCCCAGCTCAGCCGCGATATTGGCTAGTTTGAATAAAGAAGTTAAAGCACCGTGCTGCGACTAAAATATAGTTGTAGTTTTTTAGAGTGTATATAACTATATAGTTATATGGTGATATAGGATTTATTCGTAGATTATAGGAGTGTTGAGAAAGTGGTCATTCTAGCCATACTTATTTTTATGGTAACTTTAATTTTTGTAATCTGGCAGCCTCGAAATTTATCGATTGGATGGTCAGCCTGCGGCGGAGCGATCATTGCTTTACTAGCTGGGGTAGTTAGCTTTAATGATGTTCTGGATGTAACACAAATGGTGTGGAATGCGACGTTGGCGTTTGTTGCAATCATCTTAATCTCCTTAATTTTAGACAGTATTGGATTTTTTGAATGGGCTGCGTTACATATGGCGCGAGCAGCACGGGGGAACGGAACACGAATGTTTGTCTATGTCATCGTTCTTGGTGCGTTGGTTTCTGCCTTTTTTGCAAATGATGGAGCTGCGCTAATACTTACCCCTATTGTACTTGCTATGGTAAGAGCGCTGAATTTTGATGAGAAAAAAGTATTTCCATTCATTATTGCTAGCGGCTTTATTGCGGACACCACCTCATTACCGCTTGTGGTTAGCAATCTTGTGAATATCGTATCGGCTGACTTTTTTGGAATTACCTTTATGGAGTATGCGGGGAAAATGATTGTACCTACACTATTCTCATTGATAGCGAGTATCGTGGTGCTTTATTTCTTTTTTCGCAAAAGTATTCCGAAGCGATTTAATGATTCCGAACTAAAAGATCCGCAAGAGGCTATTAAAGATAAGAAGATGTTCCGTCTATCATGGATTGTACTGGCTGTTCTTTTAATAGGGTATTTCGTTAGTGGATTCTTGAAGATTCCGGTATCAGTGGTTGTGGGAATCATTGCAATATTGTTCATGCTCCTCGCGAGAAGAAGCCCTTCCGTCAAGGTGAAAGAAGTGCTTACAGGAGCACCTTGGGCGATTGTGTTCTTCTCCATTGGAATGTATGTCGTGGTATATGGACTTCGGAATGCGGGTCTAACTGATCTACTCGCTAAGGCGATAGGAATGATTGCTGATCAGGGTCTATTCACTGCAACTATGGGTATGGGCTTCATTGCTGCATTGATCTCATCATTGATGAATAATCTGCCTACTGTAATGATTGACGCACTCGCAATTGATGCAACGCATACAACCGGAGTTATTAAAGAGGCATTAATATATGCGAATGTTATAGGTTCAGACTTAGGCCCTAAAATCACCCCGATTGGCTCACTAGCAACGCTGCTGTGGCTGCATGTACTTTCGGCCAAAGGTGTGAAGATATCCTGGGGAACGTATTTTAAGACGGGTATTATATTAACTATCCCAACGTTGTTTTTTACACTTTTAGGTCTTTATCTGTGGTTGTTAATTACTTAATTTGAAAAGGGGAAGATCAGGATGAACAAGAAAACGATTTATTTTTTATGTACAGGAAACTCTTGCCGGAGTCAGATGGCTGAGGGCTGGGCGAAGCAATATTTAGGGGGAGAATGGAACGTGTACAGCGCTGGAATTGAAGCCCATGGTCTAAATCCAAAAGCTGTACAAGCTATGAACGAAGTAGGCATAGATATCACTGGACAGACCTCGGATATGATTGATTCTAGTCTGCTGAATAATGCGGATCTAGTCGTTACGTTATGTGGGGATGCTGCGGATAAATGTCCAATGACGCCTCCGAAGGTCAGATGGGAACACTGGGGCTTCGATGATCCGGCAAAGGCGCAAGGGACCGATGAAGAGAAGTGGGCAGTGTTCCAGCGTGTGCGTGACCAGATTGAGGTAAGAATCAAACGATTTGCGGAGACCGGCGAATAGTTACCAGGTGAAGCATCCTATTCTTTTAAAAATATAAGAAAGTATAAGTTTCACACTACACCATATCCTTATATTTCTCGCAAAACGCTTACCGTCCTTTAGCCTTTAGGGACGCCGGAGGCGTTTTTGCTTGTCTTAGGATATTTCACTACGGGCCATTTCACTTTCCTTAAGGCGTTCATAACCTCTGGTCCAACGTTCAGATTACTTTGAACCAACTCATGAGGAGTGAGAGCCATCCATTGATTCAGAGAAACGTCCGCAAAACGATCGCTTTTAAACATTTCGAGGAACCACAAGGAGTCTTCTCCTGTATTTTGAATATAATGTCCAAATGCAAAAGGGACATACCCGACATCGCCTGCTCTGTAATTAAATGTTCTTGCTACACCGTTTCCAGCAAATACAGTCATACGTCCTTTTCCGGTAAGATAATATTGCCATTCATCGTTATTTGGATGCCAGTGCAGCTCTCTCATCCCTCCGGGTTCAATTTCTACCAATGCGGCAGCTACGGTTTTGGAGATGGGAAAGTTACTGGAATCGACTATTCTGACACTCCCGCCGGGAGTCCTCAGCGGAGGTTGAGCCAATAAGGAATGTTTAAAGGTTTGTGGGATCTCTCCGTATGGAGATTCTACCCTTTGACTTTGCAATGAACCCGGAACCTGATCCTGATAAATATAGACCTGTTCGGTAGGAATGGAGTCAAATGCAGCGGCAGGCACCCCAAAGTTAGCCGAAAGCACTTCTTTCGGAGTATGGGCAAACCAATCGGAAATGGACAAGGTGTTTAGATCAGAGAAACTTCCATCGTCGAATACAAGCAGAAACTCACAGCCTTCTTCAAGACCTTGTATAGAGTGGGGAATACCTGGCGGGAAATACCATAGATCACCTGGCCCCACATCTGCTATGAAGTTTCGACCATTTTGATCTACGGCAGTAATTCGAGCTCGACCTAGCAGCATATAAGACCATTCCGCTTGCTGATGCCAATGGAGTTCACGTACTCCACCGGGGGTTAGGCTCATGTTGACGCCAGCTAGTGTAGTGGCGATGGGGAGGTCTCTGACTGTCACCTCTCTCGACCAGCCACCATGATTAAGCTGCATATGTGCATCGGAAAAAGAAAATTTTAAATTGGGGACGAGACCGGCATCGGTCACGGGAGGGACAAACATGTCGGGATTCTCCAAATCCCGCATTATATCACGTGGTCCTTTATCTAATCCCCCTGCGCCATCGCTTCGAATGGGCTGTGGGATTTTTGTCTTTCTTGGCGAATCCTGTCCATCTGCAGTCATCCATCGCACTCCTTTCATGATTCTAAATAACTCAATGAAAATATATGCGGAATCCTGTCTTTTATGATGAATAACAAAAGTGGAACAAGTTGACATGCGCAAGGGGATCATTGATTATTACTAATAGAGGCTTTGTTCTAGACGGAGTAGAGAGGGAGAGGGGTTTGAGATGAATCACATTAAGGAGTCCTTACAACGATTAGGGAGAATAAGAGCTTATGTCATAGGTCTGTTGGTAATTATGTTCGCCGCGGGTTCCGCGGTTACACCTACATCGGTGTCGGCGGCTGTTCAGTTAGGGACTCAGGTAATGCCACTGTCATATGGGGGGTATTACGTCCTTTTTCCAGGTAAACTCGCTCCTTATTTTAAATCAGGTAAATTAATGGTGCCGATTCGGGCTTTCTCGAGTGCGATTGGTGCGGATTTGCTCTATGACGCATTAACGAACAGCGTTACAGTTTCACTACTGGATCGCTCTGTAGGGAAGATTAAAGCAGGGCAGCTAGAGGCAGAATTTAATGGGGAGACAGAAGATTCATTAGGGATCGCCCCAGAGATCAAGGATGGAATCCTGTTTGTTCCAGCATCCCCTATTCTAGAGGGGTTAAAGACATTTCGCTGGGAAACTCAGTTCAATAACGTGAATAAATTAACCCTTGGCATTGGCGCCAGAAAAGGGGAGGAATGGGCAAAGCCTGAGGCTGATCGAGCGCTTACCCCTTACCCAGTGGAAACAACAGCACATCCATATCCGTTATATCCGTTTAAGCTAACACAGACTCAATCTGGGAAAGAATACAGACTAACCTTAGGCGTGCAAAATACCTCTGGTTTTGTCATCCCTAAAGGGAATGCGGAACTGGAGCTGGTGAGTGTGGACAGTAAAGGTAACTCTTACTACCAAACGTTAAAAGGACCTGACTCTTTAACCTCCAAGGCGGCATTATTATCATTTTCCGTTTCCATTCCTACAGAGGCTGAATACGTCATTTTCAGATCACGTACATTGAGAGCGGAATAAGTATCATAGGTGTTCTAACAAGATATACAGAGAGCAGGTTAAGAAATAGATGACAGGTAACGAAGGGCAGCACTATCGCTTCAGTGAAGCACCCATTTGGGAGTTGCAGCGGGCTTATTATGAAGAACAGGGATTAAAGGCTTGGAATAATGATCAGGTTCCGCAGTATATTACGAGTAATCCTATGATTGCGACAGCATATGCGGAAATGATCTTCGGATTCCTGCAAGATCGGGCTGGACAAGGACATCTCTCTGAAACAGTCACTATACTGGAATTGGGAGCTGGGGCGGGTCGGTTAGCGTTCCATATCCTTAAGAAGCTATGCGAAATCATAGATTATGCGGGGACTCCACTTCCTCCTTTTCGTTATGTGATGAGTGATTTACCCGTTAAAAATATAACCAGCTGGCAGCAGCACCCAAGCTTACTTCCATTCGTAGAGCAAGGTATACTGGATTTCGCACGATTTGATGCTGTACAGGATACTGAACTGTATTTAATACGCGCTAAGCTCAGCATCAAACCTGGTGATTTACAGCAGCCGCTGCTGCTTGTGGCGAATTATTTTTTTGACAGTATCCCGCAGGAATTAATTTATGTGGATGAAGGTAAAATATTTGAATGTGAGGTGTCGATTCAGTATTCAGAGGCTGCAGGATCGGACAACCCCTCTGATGTACTCGGTACAATCATCCCACAATATCATTATGTTCGAGCGGCTAATTACGAAGTGGAAACCTACCCCTATCACGATGTTATAAAGCTCTACCAGCAGAAGCTGGAGGATTCCCATATTCTGTTTCCTGTTGTGGGGCTTACTTGTTTGGAGCGGCTAGCTAAGTTGTCTACGGAAGGGTTCGTACTCCTTACAGCGGATAAGGGAGATCACCGAATAGAGAATTGGGAATTTGCGGAACCCCCTTTGCTGATTCATCACGGTAGCTTCTCCTTAACGGCGAATTATCATGCAATTCAGTATATGTTGGAGCAAAAAGGAGCACACTCCTTATTTACCACTCATCATTACAAAAACTTGAATATCGGATGCATTCTTATGCTGGACGCGCCGATGAGCTATACGAACACTCGGTTAGGTTACAAGCGGTTTATAGAGCGTTTTGGCCCGGATGATTTCTTCAGTATGAAGGAATGGATGGATCAGCAATTAGATACAATGGGTCTCCAGCAGATTTTGGCTTTTTGGCGCTTAGGTGGGTATGATGCAGAATGGTTTATCCATAGTGCAGAACAGATTTCGGAGCTGCTGCCGGATGCCAGTGATGAAGAAATGCTGGATCTTCAGCAGGGAATACGATTAATGTGGACAGGTTACTATCCGATGGAACAGAGCTATGACCTATCACTGGATGCTGGGTTACTGCTGTATGAAATGGATAAGTTCGAGGAGGCGTTAGCCTACTTAGCACGGTCTATGCATGCCAATTCGGAAGAACCATTAGCCTCGGTGCTTTATAGTATGGCGATTTGTAATTATGAGCTTGGAGCTGAAGGGGCTGCACTGGATTACGCGCGTAGAGCTTTGGCTGTAGAGCCTGATAATGAAGTAGTGTTGGAACTGATAACGGCTCTGAGCGAGGATTAAATTGTAAGAAGACAGAAGTACAGCACCATTTACACAGGACCCTCAATTTGGTATCCTATACAAAATAATTAAACGCGATGACGAGAAGAGTAAATAAAATCATTCCTTCACAGAGAGCCCTGAATGATGAGAACAGGGTAAGGGAGATTTTATCGAAACAAGCCTCTGAGCGGCATATCGGAACCGATCGACGGGGATGGTATGACGGGAGCTCCTGTTATAGAGCTAGAGTATAACCAATGCGTAAGATGCATTGCCGTACTTGATGAGATTAATATGGCGACATATTAATGAACCTGGGGTGGTACCGCGAGAATTTCGTCCCCAAGACCATAAGTCTTGGAGGTGAGGTTCTTTTTTATTTAAATATAAGAAAGTATAAGTTTCACACTATACTTTATCCTTATATTTCTCGCTTAAACACTTACCGTCCTTATAGGACGCCGAAGGCGTTTATGCTTGTGCAGAATAATCAGGCGGATATCACTTATAAACAGGAGGTAATACCAATGAACAAGGAACCGGAAGTATTAGCAGAGAGTTACATCGACAGATTGATTCAAGAAGAGCTGGAAGCTGGGACTTACAGTAGAGATATTTGCACGAGATTCCCACCGGAGCCTAATGGGTATTTGCATATTGGCAGTGCGTATGCGATTCACACGAACTATACGACTGCGAAAAAGTATGGCGGGAAGTTCCATTTGCGGTTCGATGACACCAATCCTTTAAAAGAGGATCTGGAGTATGTAAATGCTATTTGCGAAGATATGTTATGGATGGGCTACCCGCCAGACCATACTTTCTACGGATCAGACTATTCGGAAAAAATATATAATAGCGCGGTAAAGTTAATCCAAAAAGGAAAAGCCTACGTCTGCGATTTATCACCTGAAGAGGTGTCAGCTTATAGAGGAACGCTTACGGAGCCGGGAAAGAACAGCCCTTATCGGGAGCGTTCTGTGGAAGAGAATTTGAAGTTATTCACGGAGATGAGGAATGGAGCCTATCCGACGGGAGCCAGAGTATTACGGGCCAAAATAGATATGAGCTCACCTAATATCAACTTGCGTGATCCAGTGATTTACAGAATCATTCATGCGGAGCATTATAGAACCGGCAACGATTGGTGCATCTATCCGATGTATGATTTTGCCCATCCTATACAAGATGCAATCGAAGGGATTACGCATTCCCTATGTTCCATTGAGTTTAAGGATCATCGACCACTGTATGAGTGGGTGCTGAATGAACTGGATACCCCTGAGGCTCCAAAGCAAAGGGAATTCGGACGCGTAAATATCACCGGCGTCGTTACTAGCAAACGGTATATTAGACAACTGGTTACAGGACATTATGTGGATGGCTGGGATGATCCAAGACTTCCAACGCTTCGCGGACTGCGGAGAAGAGGTTTTACGCCGGAGAGTATTCGGAATTTTGTGAAGGAAATTGGATTTGTTAGGAATAGCACCATTGTAGATATTGCCATGTTAGAGCATTCGCTTAGACAAGATTTGAAGGCGAAGGCAACTAGCGTGATGGCTGTTCTAAAGCCTCTAAAGGTGGTTATTACTAACTACCCTGAGAATCAAAGCGAATGGCTGAAGATTGAGAATAACAGTGAGGATAAGACGCTTGGGGAAAGGGAAGTTCCTTTTTCACGGACGCTTTATATTGAACAAGAGGATTTCATGGAGGAGCCACCCAAAGGTTATCACAGGCTGACTATAGGGAATGAGGTTAGGTTAAAGGGCGCCTACTTCATTAAGTGCAATGAGGTGCTCAAGGACGAAGCAACTGGAGAAGTTATAGAGCTTCGCTGCACCTATGATCCGAGAACGAAGAGTGGAAGTGGATTTAATGAACGGAAGGTTAAAGCGACCATCCACTGGGTATCGGCAGAGCACGCGATCAAGGCGGAAGTTCATCTATATGAGCGGTTGCTAAAAGATAACGACGGTCCTAAAGAAGAGGATGAGCGCTGGGACGCGTATCTTAATCCAGATTCCCTAACCATTCTGAAGGATTGTTTGTTGGAGCCTTCCATGGCGAGTGCACTTCCAGAAGATAAATTTCAATTCATCCGGCATGGATTCTTCTGTGTAGATAAGAAATATACCACAGCAGATAAGCTGGTACTGAACCGAATTGTGCCGCTTAAGGATACATGGAAGAAAAATTCGTAATTCACAGCACATCCTTTCTCCACAACTTTTCTTTATGATATAGAGGTCATAATGAAATTGTAGGAGGTAATGCTATGAATTGGTCTTGGTTAATCACATTGATCTGTCCTTTGATGATGTTATTTATGATGTTCGGACTGGGTGGGAAACATGGACACGGGCACGGGCATGGGTCGAGAAAGCAAGCGTCGCCTGATTATCAGGAGCTTCAGAAAGAATTGAATGAGCTGAAAATGCAGAATGAACAAATGAGAAGAGATATTCAAAGTCTCACACCATAAGCATTTCGGATTAATTGGCTTAAGCTGGGCGAAGATCGGGTAATTTCTGATCATCGTCCAGCTTTTTTTGTTCTTGGTCGTAGGTGGACAAGCATATGAAAATTTCTAATGAAACATATTTACATTTTTCAGAAATGAGCATATACTTTAAATATAAGTTGCACAAAGGAAACTTTCGTGTATATAGACAACTTTTTTTGGGCAAGAGGAGGAATGGACATGTTGGAACAAACTTTAATAGAAAAACCACATATAGAACAACCGCATATGAGACAACATAAAAACTCCATTTCGGCGCAAGCCGTACTTAATGGGGAGACCAAAGGAATTAAAAGATTACTTCCTTTCTTAGGTCCAGCGTTTATCGCTGCGGTTGCTTATCTGGATCCGGGTAATTTTGCCACCAACATTACGGCAGGTTCAAAATACGGCTATCTTTTATTATGGGTGATTGTAGCCTCGAATTTAATGGCCGTTCTTATTCAGGCGTTATCTGCCAAGCTTGGTATTGCTACAGGAAAGAATCTGCCGGAGATCGCTCATGATCGTTTTCCGAAGAGTGTATCGATCTTCTTATGGATTCAAAGTGAACTGGTGATTATAGCTACGGATCTGGCGGAGTTTATCGGGGCGGCATTGGGGCTTTATCTATTATTTGATATTCCCATGCTGCCGGCAGCACTCATTACTGCGGTCGGTTCATTTGCTATCCTAGAGCTTCAGCGCCGGGGTTACCGTTCCCTTGAGGCCGGAATTGCTGCAATGATTCTTATAGTTGTATTAGCTTTTGCTTTTCAAGTAATTGTAGCTAAACCGGATATGGGTGCTGTTGCTGTAGGCATGTTCACACCTAAGTTTGAAGGGGTGGATAGCATTCTTTTGGCTGCAGGAATTCTAGGCGCAACCGTGATGCCACATGCCATTTATCTACATTCATCACTTACACAGAACCGTATTGTCGGAGTAAACGAAGCGGAGAAGAAACAAATCTTTAAACTGGAATTCATAGATATTATTATTGCGATGATTATTGCAGGGGCAGTGAATCTGGCGATGGTTATTGTCTCAGCCGCATTATTTTTTAAAAATGGTATCGTGGTTGAGGATTTGGATGTTGCGTTTCAGCAATTTAGTCACTTAGCTGGACCCGTAACGGCCATCTCCTTTGGCTTAGGACTACTCATCGCAGGACTATCGAGCTCTTCTGTAGGAACTATGGCTGGCGATGTGGTAATGCAAGGCTTCATCAACAAAAGAATTAACCTGTACTTACGCCGTGCGATTACGATTATTCCACCTTTGGCTATCATTGGTTTTGGTGTAAATCCAACGAAAGCACTCGTTATCAGCCAGGTGATCTTGTCCTTTGGGATTGCCTTTGCTCTGGTACCACTGGTTATGTTTACAAGCAATCGTCAGATTATGGGCGGGTTAGTGAATCGTAAGATGACAGCGGCTCTCGGCTGGCTTATCTCTGGTCTTGTTGTATCGTTAAATTTATTTTTGGTATATCAAATATTTGGATAAGGCAGGACATCTTTATTTGGTGAGTGAAAAAAGGTATACTTGAGCATGTTTATAATTCACGCCAGAGTAAGGAGATCGACAATGTCCATGCAAGAAATATCCGGTTATAAGTCTATAGCCCTTGATATTGCACAAAGAATTGTAAGCGGGGAATTTCCCGTACAGAGTAAGCTATCCGGGCGTTCTCTATTGGCAGGGCAATATCATGTTTCTCCAGAAACGATTCGTAAGGCTATGGGATTATTGAAGGATGAGAATATAGTGTTTGTTTCGCAAGGAAAAGAGATTATTGTCATCTCTGATCAAAAGGCGTATGAGTATATTACCAGGAATAACTATCTGAAATCAGCTTATTCGTTGAAACAGGATCTAGAGCAATTGTTGCTTGAAAAGAAGAAGCTCGACGGCAAGTTCGAGAGGGTACTAACTGGAATTATCGAGGCATCAGACCGGATGAAGAATTTAAAGCCGTACCACCCGGAAGAAATTACAATCCATGAACAATCACATGTGGTTGGCAAAACCATTGGAGCATTACAATTTTGGCAGAATACAGGTGCTACGATTATAGCGCTTCGCCGGGGTGCGAACGTAACAATCTCCCCAGGTCCACATGTCATACTCAGAGAAAATGATGTACTTGTAGCAGTTGGTGATGAGAAAATGTACCAAAGAACAGAGCAATTTATTAATAAAAATGCAGAGAATCATTTATAATAATAGATCAAAAAAAGGCTATCCAGCGGGGTTTATCACTGGATAGCTTTTTTTATAATTACAATATTACATTTATTTACAAACAACTTATTATAATAATGTAGGTTGTCAGTTGGGGAGTTGTTTGTTATAGTTTAACTTACAGAGTCGCCCGGTGAGATGATCTGACGATAGAAATAAGAAGGAGAGACCCTATGCTGAAATTTGAAAAAGTAGGTAAGAAATACCCGAATGGTTATGAAGCAGTTAAGAATATTAGCTTTGAAATTGAAGCTGGAGAAATACTAGTATTGATCGGTCCGAGCGGTTGCGGAAAGACAACAACGATGAAAATGATAAATCGTCTTGTTCCGCATACTTCAGGCCATATTTATATCCACGGCAAAGATATCACCAAGGAGAACCCCGTAACCCTCCGCAAGAACATCGGTTATGTTATTCAACAAGCTGGTTTGTTCCCGCACTACACCATAGAAGATAATGTAGGCTTGATTCCCGACCTAAAGGGCTGGGATGTGAAGAAGAAAAAAGAACGGGTGCTCGAAATGCTCCGCCTAGTCGGACTTGATCCGGCCATATTTGCCAAGCGTTATCCGAAACAATTATCAGGTGGGCAGCAGCAGCGTGTAGGTGTAGCCCGTGCATTGGCTGCTGATCCCGAGATTATATTGATGGATGAACCGTTTGGTGCTTTGGACCCTATTACCCGTGAGCAACTGCAGGATGAACTGCTGCGCATGCAACAAGAAGTGAAGAAGACAATAGTATTTGTAACACATGATATGGATGAAGCACTGAAGCTTGGAGATAAAATCGCTATTCTAAAAGATGGTGAAATCGTTCAACTAGATACACCTTATGAGCTGCTCAGCCGGCCTGCTAATGATTTCGTAGAATCATTTATCGGCAAAAACCGTATTTACCAAAACCCTGAGTATATCCCCGTAACAGAAGTTATGCGTGACAATCCATCTACATCTCTTCCCGGGCGCACGCTGGGTAAAGCTCTTACCTTTATGCGTCAACGCAAAATGGATACATTACTGGTTGGAAACGAGAAAGGTAAGCTGCTTGGCATAGTCTCCGCTTATGATGTTACCGCCAAAATGGAACAAAGCCTTACTATCGAGGAAATTATGACACCACCTGGGGTGGTGCTGCAGGATACAGCAACAGCAAGAGACGCATTATCATTGATTACGGAAGCTCCATACGGCATTATTCCGATTGTAACCGCTGAGGGGAACATTGCCGGGATTGTTACAAGAGGTAGTCTTCTGACGGCGTTTGCAGCACAATGGGGAGGCACGAAAGAGGAGGAAGTGTCTGTATGAGAGATCAATCGTTATGGCAACAACTCATATATCAATTAGATTTACGTAGGGATGATTTGATTCATTCTATGGGAGTGCATATGCAACTTGTGCTCTTGTCCATGTTATTTGCAATTATTGTTGGCATTGCGCTTGGAATCATGATTACACGGGTTAAACCACTGAAAGGGATTACGCTTGGTGCTGCGGGGATTCTTCAGACAATACCTAGTCTGGCGATGCTCGGATTTATGATTCCTCTATTTGGCATAGGGATGAAGACGGCAGTTGTAGCTTTGTTTCTGTATTCACTGCTGCCAATCATCCGCAACACCTACACGGGAATTACTGATGTGGATCCGTCTATAGTGGAAGCGGCCCGGGGAATGGGAATGAAGAGCTGGCAAATTCTATTCAGGGTTCAACTCCCTTTAGCTTTAAGTGTAATTATGGCGGGGATCCGTACTGCTGCAGTTATTAATGTCGGGACAGCAACACTGGCAGCCTTTATCGGTGCTGGCGGATTGGGTGAATTTATTTTCTTAGGTATTCAACGGAACATCGAAGCTCTAACCTTACTTGGCGCTATTCCGGCCGCGATTCTTGCACTCGTGCTGGATTATCTACTCGGATTGCTTGAAAGATTAACGACTCCAAAGGGATTGAAAGTATAACTAAAACTCTAGTCTTGAAAGAATATAAAAGGGGAGATTATATATGAAAATTCCAAAATTGATGACAGGCGTTCTAACTACAGTATTAATGGGGACGTTACTTGCTGGGTGTGGTGGCGGGGATAATAACGCTGCTGCGGGTAACAGTGGAGAAATCACGATTGGCTCCAAAAACTTCACGGAGAATGTTCTACTCGCTCATATGATGGCAGATTTGATAGAAGATAAAACAGATATTAAAGTGAAGCGTCAGATGAACTTGGGAGGCTCTAATGTAGCTTGGAGTGCGCTTGAGAATAATAATATCCAGCTATATCCGGATTACACCGGAACCATTGTAGCCAATTACTATCAAGAGGAGACGGGAAACTCTGAGGAATCGTTGGCAAAAACCAGAGAACTGCTTGAAAAAGATGGACTGGCCTTTCTGGATCCATTCGGCATAAATAATACCTATACTTTAGCTGTTAGTCGTGAAACGGCTGAGAAGTACAATCTAAAGACTTTCAGCGATTTGGCCAAAGTATCTGGAAATATGGTTCTTGGCGTAGAGTTCGAGTTCTTGGATCGTGAGGACGGATACCCCGGTATCCAAAAACTCTACGGAATGGATTTCAAGCAGAGCAAAGGAATGGACCATGGTATCATGTACCGTTCGATTGACGATGGGGAAACAGATGTAACCAATGCATACGCGACGGATGCACAAATTAAAGTACATGATCTGGTGATTCTGCAGGATGATAAGGAATTCTTCCCACCTTATGATGCAGGACCGATTATTCGTCAGGAAACGTTAGATAAATACCCTGAATTGAAAGGCGTCTTAAATCAATTGAACGGACAAATCAGTGACGAAGAAATGCAGCAATTGAACGCAGAAGTTGATGTGGATGCGCTCAAGGAAGAGGATGTAGCTCGTAATTTCCTGATCAAAAAGGGATTAATAGAAGGCTAAATATGAAATATAAACTAAAGCAGGCTAGGGAATTTCCTAGCCTGCTTCTTTGCTGATTATTTATAGGTCTGTCTAGTTTCTGAAGTAGTCTGCCAATCCTTCGGCGATAGCCTTGGCTGCTTTTTTCTGATAGGAGGATTTACGGACAATTGACTCATCTGTAGGGTTGGTAAGAAATCCGAGTTCAACTAAGGTAGCTGGAATTCGATTCTCCCTTAGGATGTGATAATCACCAAAGGATAACCCATTGCTCTTTAGACCGATGCCTTGTCCCAGCCGGGTTTCAATCGCCCGTGCCAGCTTTAGATCATCGGACTCGGAGTAAAAGAAGGTTAGTGTCCCAGATACTTTTTTCGGAGAGGAATTATAATGAATGCTTACAAATGCATTTGCACGCAGGTCCTCACTCATCTGAACACGCCGTGCGAGCGTAGGCTTCTGATCCTCCCGGGTACGTGTCATCTCAACCCGTGCACCTTTAGCTAAAAGGGCATCGCGGAGATAAAGTGCGGTTTGCAGGTTCAAATCCTTCTCCATGGTGTTATATGTAGTGCCGAGCATTCCCGGATCACTGCCGCCATGACCGGGATCTACGACGATTAATTTTCCTCGTAAATTTCCTGTGTGCGAAATGCTGCTTGTAGTGCTTGTGCTTCTTGGCGTGGTTCCAGATCGGATGTATTGTGCTGCGACCCAACCGATGTCACCGCTAGCTGTTCGAATTCGTGCCCAATCGTTCTGACGAAGGAGGAGGATAGCTGTATCCTTAGCTTTTAAAGAACCGAGTACCTTATATTGTGTGCCTGGACCGCTTCGAACGCGTAGTGAATCTGCCGTAACTGTAACCTTTGTGGTACTACTCAAGGCGCTGGTTGAGGTGGAAGAAGTAGTGCTGGGTTTGGAAGCTACCGATGATCCAGAAGCGCCAGATTGCTTGGAGCTATTGTTCACCTTTTTAAGGTAATAGCCGGCTACCCAGCCAGAGGTGTTCCCCGTCTTAACCTTCAACCACCCGTGTTGTTCATCGGTCACAGTTACTTTTGCTCCGTTCTTAATAGATCCTACAACAGTTGCATTCTTTGCCGGCTCACTGCGTACATTTAAAGAGTTCGCGTATACCTGAGCGGTATAACTAACTGCTGCCGTTTTAGCTTCAGCAGGCTGTGACGCTGTTATACCCATAAGGCTTGCTGCAAGCAATGTGACACCTATCATTTTTTTCATAGTATCCTCGCTTTTTCAAAGTAGTCGTAATTTTTTACCCACTTTACGAGGTTTAGAATAATATTTTTTGAGAAATTTATGAGAACTTGGCCTCTTTTCCGGTGGTCTAAAGACTTGTATAATTATTACATATTGGGAAGGATGAAGGAGCACTGCCGTGACTAAACCAAAGCTATTCATTGGATCTTCCAGAGAATCCATACGTTATGCAAGAGCGATTCATGAGCAGCTGAAGAGGGATGCTGAAGTACATCCTTGGTATGCCAATGCCTTTCGAGCGAATGAATACACGATGGAGGCACTGGAGAGAAATTTGGATGAGAGCGATTTTGCCGTATTTGTGTTCTCGCCAGATGATGTCGCCAAAATACGCGGTAAATTTTATTATGTGACTCGTGATAATACGGGGTTTGAAATGGGATTGTTTTGGGCCAGATTACGGCGTAATCGCGTCTTTTGCTTAGTGCCGGATCAGGTGACTGCCCGCGACGATTTAATCCCTGGACAGAATGTTGAAGAATATCATCTGTTGTCCGATTTATCGGGAATTACAGCTTTAGAGTATGAGATGCACCATGATAATCCTACGGCTGCTGTGGATGTGAGCTGTGGTAAGATTATTGATAGTGTCCAGGGGTTTGGAAAATTCCGTGACCCGGTGAAAGATTTAGAGCAGCTAAAGATGGAATTAAGGCGCAAAGAAAGTATCCTTCATTTTTTTTGGCAATATAATAGTAATGTG
Source organism: Paenibacillus sp. FSL F4-0236 (assembly GCF_038000135.1). Classification (NCBI taxonomy): domain Bacteria; kingdom Bacillati; phylum Bacillota; class Bacilli; order Caryophanales; family Paenibacillaceae; genus Paenibacillus; species Paenibacillus sp. FSL F4-0236. The sequence continues at coordinate 104,244 of NZ_JBBOBK010000002.1, read as the reverse complement.
ACCATCTCTGAGGATGGAGAGAAGTATCACGCACTCAGTGAGGCGATCCGCAATTCTTTCTTACCTCCGAAGCATTGTCGTGTGATCGGTGCTGCGATTTGGCAGGCTCAAGAGAAAGAACAGCTTGTTCAGGTGGGAGGAAATGTCGGACGTGGGCACTCCTATTCCTTGACTGTTACGAAAGGGAATGAGAAGCAGCCTAGTGTGGTAGATGCATTTTTATCGAGCAAATGGACTTTTTTTCAACGCACGGAAGTTGCGGAGGTATATATCCTATGCTATCCTCTAGGTAAGAAGTATGTTCTTTCCGTACACTTTTCAGGGAGTGATGGATTATCTGCGGATGATCTTAAGGCGGTAGTTGCGAATAATCAGGATTTATTCCGTACCATCAATCATTTAGTAGGGGAGGATTCAGCATGAAGCGAATAAAGGGTATTAACAACTTATCGGGTGCTGTTCTCCGCTCTGCAAGTGGTGGAAGCAGGAGTGCAGAAGATAATAAGAATACCACAAGCAAAACAGGGTCGAGCCATTCCGCTCAGCAACCAGCTTCAGCTCAAATTTATACTGCGCCTTCTTTAGATGGTGGAGACGATGAATATAAGAAGCTTATTAGCGGGAAGGTAGACAACAATAAACCATCCTTTGCGTGATGAGCATAAGTGCTGTCTCAAAAGTAGTGAATCTACTTAGGGGGCAGCTTCTTTTTTTTGAGAGTAATTAGGGAAAAACTCCCTGAAAATAGCTGATAATTACTCTAAATGAGTGAAATCAGGGAATTCCTCCCTAAAAATCGGGGGAATATCTATATTTACCGCCGAATCAGGTTAATTATAGGGAGGTATTCCCTAATTGTTAGTCTATTGAGTAGAAATCTCCGATTTTCAGGGAGATATTCCCTAATTCTTGAGCAGAGCATCCGGTTCACTTCTTACAGCAAGACACAATGTTGCAACAGCACAAAAAGCACTTCTCCACGAGCGGGAGAAGTGCTTTTTTATTAACTGGTACAGCCCCTCAGTTCTATCGGCTATTCTTCTTGGCAATCTCACGTCGTACGACAGGGGCGACCTCAGTTGCCAATAGTTCAATAGCTTTGGCTACCTTGGCGTAAGGAAGGCCGCCGATGTCGAGCTGAGTCATAAAGCGGCTATGGCCGAACAGCTCATGCTGATAGAGGATTTTTTCAATAATTTGCTGCGGGCTACCTACAGCCATCGTGTTATCAGCAGATACATATTGCCCAAAGTCGTCACGAGATACATTGTATTCTTGACCAGGTTTTGGGCTGATGGAATTACGATAACTATAGTAGTATGGGTAATATTCATCGAGCGCTTGCTGTGAAGTTTCGGCAATGTAGCCGTGGCTAGTAATCGCAATCTTTAAAGATTCAGGGGCATGACCCGCCTGAATTCCAGCGCGTCGATAAGTTGCAGCAAGCTCTTGGAAAGGTTCTGGACTACCGCTAAGAATGGCGATGGCCATTCCAGTCCCGAGTACCCCAGCTTTTTCCGCGCTTTCAGGAGAACCACCTACACCTATCCATACAGGAAGGCTTTGCTGAAGAGGGCGTGGTGCAATCTCAGAATCCTTCAAGGATGAGCGGAAGGAACCCTCCCAGTTCATAATTTCATGCTTATTAAGCTCGAGAAGCAGATTAATATTCTCGGCGAATAGTCGATGATAGTCTTCAAGTTCGTACCCAAAGAGCGGAAAAGATTCCACAAAAGCACCACGTCCAGCAATAATCTCTGCACGGCCATCTGATAGTAAATCAAGTGTGGCGAAATCCTCGAATACGCGCACGGGATCAATGGTGCTTAATACAGTAGTGGCGCTCGTCAACTTGATTCTGCGGGTAACCTGGGAGATGGCTGCCAGCACGACTGGAACCGAAGAAATCGCAAAATCAAGACGATGATGCTCACCTACACCGAATACATCAAGCCCCGCCTCATCCGCCAGCTTGGCCGCAGCTACAACTTCGTCGAGTCGTTGTTTCGGGCTGATCTTATTCCCGGTATGACAATCAGCTACAATGTCTCCTAAGGTGTAGATACCGAATTCAAAATCGGATGCTGGTGCTGTGGTTACCTCGTTACTCATGATTACAAACCCCTTGTTATTCATATATTTGATAAAGCTTGTTCGTTTATAGAAGAATGTGATTATTATAACACAATAACTTACAAATTGTAAGTTTATGAGTAAATGTTTTGATTTCTGCTCTTTAGGATGTCAAAATGAGGAATAATAATCCATGTTCTTACATCCTGCTCGTCATTAGTATTATATTTTATTTTGAGAATCTATCCAATTGAAGCATTTATATGAGGAGGCGTGTGGTGGTGAGAGGAACATTATTGAAGTCATATCTTCGTACTGTGATTATTGGTTTAGGGGTATTGCTTATGGTAAACCCGGTACAAGCTGCTGCGGTTGATTCGCACACTTCCTTTATAGGCTCGAATTTAGATGATTATTATGTAAATTTGTCTGCTGCGAAGGTTGAGTGGTCCACTACGATGGATTTGCCAACGCTAGGAGATATAGCGACGGACTACATTATGGGCAAGGGCGTAGTTGCAGTCGGTGCGGGCAAAGCTTTTATCCTACAAAAGGGTCAGCTTTTAGCCATTAACGCTCAGACGGGAAAAGTAATGTGGAAATATGGCTCCAAATTAAAGACACCGTTACTTTACCAAGATGGAGTGGCCTATGTGACTTCAGAAGCAGGCACAATCTATGCAGTTAACGCGGCTACCGGAAAAAATAAATGGAGTTCATCGGCAAACAGCAAAGGCATCAGCCAATTAGTTATTGATAAAGATCAGCTTTTTGCTGCCAATGGTGATATTCAAGCCTACAATCTGAAGGATGGGAAACTGCAGTGGCGTGATAATTTCGGTGAAAAGCTGTATGAACCGTTCATGGTTGAGGGAAACCTGATATTAGCTCAAAACTCAGAATCCGGAGCGTATACGTATGACATTCTACATGCCTTTGATCGAACAACGGGTAAGGAGCTTTGGAATAACAAGGATCATTATTTTCCGATTACTGAGATTAATGGAACGCTTATAACACAACGTAAGGCTACCTTATTCGACGCTCTTCCTCTTACTACACTCGACAGTTTGGATGTTAAGACAGGTAAAGTAGTGAAGACGGTAGTTTATAACCCTGCTAATATTGACCCAAATGATCCCGAAGCACCAAAGGGGGGCATTGCTTGGAGTGACGGTGACAGAATTTTTATAACAGGACAAAAAGGTGTCTACAGCTATCCAGTCAATGCTGATCCTGCTACCGTAACACGCGATAATTATTCTTACGAATCCATCGGAGCTAAGTTATCCTACGCCGCTGGTCCTTATGATGGAAGAATTCTTTTTAGTAACGAACAGAGCATTTATGGTGTTAAAATGGCGAATAAATCAGCGGTTCAGTACAGTGGAATCAGCAATCCGATTGCCCGCTTCGATCTGCTCGGACATGGCATGTATGTAGCCCAGACTGACGGCAAATTAATCGCGATAGATTTGATTTCCGCAAAACCGGTTGTGCAGCTCAAAACATCAGGTAGAGTGTTCGGCCCAACCTTGCTGGAAAGCGGTATGATTATTGTGCAGAGCAAAGGTATTTTGACCGCTTTTAAGGAGCCTCAGGTTTTGAAAATGAAATAATCGACTCCATAAAAAAACGGCTCTCCGATAAATACTCGGCAGAGTCGTTTTTTATGGAGTAATCCACAATTCCAGTGCGAAAAATACAAATCTATTTTATGATAAATAGGTTATATAATGAGTAGGTTGTACCATTAATGAAATTAGATAGAAGGACCGGGGGATATCATGGAACAGCAAGCGATTTGGGCAATAGGTATTTTTCTACTGATTTATGGACTGATTATTTCTGAGAAAATTCACCGTACGATCTTAGCGATGTTAGGCGCTATTGTTATGGTAGCGATGGGCATTGTGGATCAGGAGACGGCACTACATCACATTGATTTTAATACCATCGGATTACTTGTAGGCATGATGATGATTGTAGGGATTACTGCTGAGACAGGACTCTTTAAATATGCGGCTGTGAAATCTGCTAAGTTAGCGAAAGGAAAGCCTAGACGGATACTGATTGCCTTGTTTGTTATTACTGCACTCGCTTCAGCTTTCTTGGACAATGTTACAACAGTGCTGCTAATGGTACCCGTTACCTTCAGTATTACAAGGCAACTGCGCATAAATCCGCTGCCTTTTTTGATGTCACAAATTATTGCATCAAATGTCGGCGGAACGGCAACATTGATCGGAGATCCGCCTAATATTATGATTGGCAGTGCAGTGAAAGAGCTAACGTTTATGTCTTTTATCAACAATCTGGCACCCGTGATTATCATCATTATGTTAGCGTATATCCCGCTTTTACTACTGATGTTTAGTAAGCAAATTAAATCTACACCGGAATTGCAGCAGAGCATCATGGACATGGATGAGAAAGCAATGATTACAGATCATAAGCTGCTGCGAAAATGTTTGATTGTACTTGGAATTACAATTACGGGTTTCTTTTTACATCAGGCGTTGCATTTGGAGTCAGCGACGGTTGCCTTAGCAGGGGCTTTTTTACTGCTCTTATTAACAGGAGGAGAGCACATGCTGGAAAAAGCTTTTCACAGCGTGGAATGGATTACGATCTTCTTTTTTATCGGACTGTTTGTTTTGGTATCAGGACTCGTCGAGACAGGTGTCATCGCGGAGCTGGCTGCCAAAGCGATTGATTTAACGGGTGGGGATGTTCTCATGAGCTCGATGATGATCTTATGGGTCAGTGCAATTGCTTCTGCGTTTCTTGATAATATTCCTTTTGTAGCAACGATGATTCCTTTGATACAGGAGATGGGGCAGATGGGGATTACCAATCTGGAGCCCCTCTGGTGGAGTCTAGCCTTGGGTGCCTGCTTGGGTGGCAATGGTACATTGATCGGTGCCAGTGCTAATCTGATTGTTGCTGGTCTAGCTGGAAAAGAGGGTTATCCGATTACATTCATGAAGTATTTGAAGGTGGGTTTCCCTTTAATGCTGCTGTCCATTGTGATCTCAAGCATATATTTATATTTAAGGTATCTGATGTAAACAAGTGTGTCTGAAAAAAGTTTTATTGTTGACAGCTTTTCAAATGGATGATATTTTAAATATTATAATTCCAATTGATTTACTTTGAATAAAAATTACCGACTGTTCCTACAGAGGTATTGCGAATGTAAAAGCGCAATACCTCTGTTTTTTTGTATACAGAATTTAAGGAGGGGTCACGATGGGAGAAGCGTTGCTGTCGATTTCAAATCTAAATAAACGTTTTGAGACTACCGGAGGGCATGTTCAGGCACTGTATAATGTTGATCTCCATGTGCAAGAGGGTGAATTCATTACGGTCATCGGGCCCAGTGGCTGTGGCAAAAGCACGCTGCTGCGCATCGTGGCCGGTTTGGACAGTGGATATACGGGGAGTGTTACCTTAGGAGGGACGGAGATTGGGGGTCCCGGAATCGATAAGGGATTTATTTTTCAAGAGCATCGTCTCTTTCCTTGGCTCACCGTAGAGAAGAATATTGCTTCTGATTTGCCGCTAGGCAACAAAGAAATTAGACGCAAGGTCGATGAGTTAATTGATCTCGTCAAGTTAAATGGGTTTGAGAAATCCTATCCCCGGGAGTTATCGGGAGGGATGGCCCAGAGGGTGGCGATAGCCCGTGCGCTACTGCGAAATCCCAAAATCCTGCTGCTGGATGAACCGTTTGGTGCACTGGATGCGTTCACTAGAGCGCATATGCAGACGGTGTTACTGGACATTTGGCGGGCCAACAAAACAACCATGATTTTTGTAACGCATGATATTGATGAGGCTGTATTTCTAGGTAATCGGGTAGTGATTTTAGAACCTCGTCCCGGGAAAATACGTAAGATTGTCCCGGTTGATTTGCCGTATCCACGTAAAAAAACAACGTCTTCCTTTCAAGAGCTACGCCTGAAGGTGCTGAATTATTTTGAAAAAGTCGATGAGCTTGAGCTTATTGACGGGGCAGGAATATAAATATGTCGACCATACCAATGGAGACCTCCGAAAGTGTTCAATATTCGAGGGTCTCTTTTTGTTATTTAAAGAGATTGTAAAGCTAAAAAAGGTGGGTGCAGAGCATGACAAACCGGGCTATAGCCGTAAGAACTTCCGGACGCCCCGGAAAGGTAACAACATTTGGACTGGGCCTTCTGCTGCCGGGCACTGTGCTGATTCTGTGGCAGACCCTTGGACACTATGGAATGATCTCAGAGATGCTGTTCCCGACGCCGTATACCATTGCAGAATCATTTGTAACTTTGGCTGCTTCAGGGGATTTATGGCCGAACTTTAGGATCAGCTTGGTCAGAGCTCTTTCCGGATTCCTGCTCGGTGGTGGACTTGGTCTGCTATTAGGCATTCTCGTAGGTCTGTTCCGCAGATCAGAGAAATTGCTAGATCCATCCCTGCAAATGATTCGCATGATACCAAGCTTGGCGGTAGTGCCGCTATTCATTTTATGGTTCGGGATCGGTGAGGAGTCTAAAGTGCTGTTGATTGCTAAAGGAGCATTTTTTCCGCTTTATATTAATACGTTCATGGGTATTCGCGGCGTGGATAACAAGCTGTTCGAAGTATCTCGAGTGCTTGGATTCAGCCGGTTAAAGCAGGTTGTAAGACTAGTACTTCCAGCCGCATTGCCGAATATTATTCTCGGAGTGCGCCTTTCCTTGGGGCTCTCTTGGTTAGGTCTGGTAGTCGCAGAGCTGATTGCTTCCACTTCAGGCATTGGGTATATGATGTCGGACGCGCGTCAATTCGCGGATACACCTGTGGTGTTCGTGGGAATTATTATTTTTGCCATTGCAGGACTGGTGAGTGATTCTATTGTTCGCTACATTGAACGTCGGCTGCTGAGATGGCAGGACAGCTATCGCGGATAAACAGAAAACGCGCAAGAAACGAAAGGGGGATGCGCCATGAGCGATGGAGCAGAAGCTATTTTGAATAACACTACAAGAGCAAGAGAATCGCTAGATAGCAGTGATATTGCCCCTTTATCGACTAAGACATTGGAGAAATCGGCGGTACCTATAGCATGGAAATCTCTACTGTCAGATTGGGGAACGGGCGCTATCATTCCGGTGGTGACAATAGTACTTTGGCAGCTGGCAGGAAGCACCGGACTGATCTCCGCGCAGTTTCTGCCGACTCCATTGTCGATCGCCAGAGCTTTTACAGGCCTATTGGTGACTGGAGAGTTAACTCATCATCTAGGTGTCAGTATGGGGAGGGCGGGAGTTGGATTTCTTATCGGAGGTGTTCTAGGCCTTTTATTCGGAGTACTGACTGGCTTGTTTCGCAGTGTGGAATATGTGCTCGATCCTAGTGTACAGGTCCTTAGGCTTGTTCCTCATCTAGCTATAGCACCGCTAATTATTTTGTGGTTCGGCTTTGGGGAGATGTCCAAAGTAGTGATCATTCTGACAGGGTCATTCTTTCCGCTCTATATTAATACGTTTATGGGCATCCGCAATGTGGACAATAAGCTGTTTGAGGTGTCCCGGGTGTTAGGATTTAGCCCTTATCAGAGGCTGCGCAGGCTGATATTACCGGCAGCATTACCCGGGATTTTGTTAGGATTGCGGCTGTCATTGGCTGTAGCATGGATCGGTCTTGTTGTAGCTGAACTCATTGGATCACAATCCGGCATTGGATTCCTGATCAATGAGGCGAAGCAGAACTCTAATACAGAGGTTGTGTTTGTAGGCATTATTATCTTTGCTATTGTCGGCAAGCTAATCGATTCTTTGTTCCGAATCATTGAACGCAAGTGCCTGTTCTGGCGCGATAGTTACGAAGGGTAAATCATTTGAGGAGGTCTTGAGCTATGAGTGGATCGATACAAAAAGGGTTGTTGAATTTGGTGGCGGATGTGCTTGTTATAGGCGGAGGCCCTGCAGGAACATGGGCAGCCCTTACGGCCTCAGCGAAGGGGGCGAAAGTTGTCCTTGCAGATAAAGGCTACTGCGGTTCGAGCGGTGCAACGGCCCCCTCAGGAACAGGAGTCTGGTATGTGAAGCCGGATGAGAAGCTCCGGGAGGAGGCCAAAGCAAGTCGTTATACATTGGGTGGTCAGTTGGCTGAATCCCGCTGGATGGACCGAGTGCTAGACCGTACCTATGCCAATATGAACAAACTTGGCGTTTCAGGATATCCATTCCCTGTAGATGAGCAGGGTAACCAGTATCGTAAGAGTCTTCAGGGACCGGAATATATGAAATTAATGCGTAAGCTTGTGAAAAAAGCGGGCGTTAAAATTCTAGATCATAGTCCAGCCATGGAGCTCCTAGCGGATGAGCATGGCGTAGCTGGAGCGGCTGGAGTCCATACGCAGAGTGGTGACACCTGGACTGTTCAGGCAGGAGCGGTTGTCATTGCAACTGGTGGGTGTGCTTTTCTAAGTAAGGCTCTCGGCTGTAACGTGTTGACCGGAGATGGCTATCTATTTGCAGCTGAAGCTGGGGCGAACTTGTCCGGCATGGAATTCTCCAATGCCTATGCTATCTGCCCTACGTTCTCCTCTGTAACCAAGACAGCATATTACAACTATGCCAGCTTTTATTATGAGGATGGAAGCATTGTGGAAGGGGCGGGTTCCAAGAAAGGGCGTTCAGTTATCGCTCGGAATCTGCTAGCAGGCAATCAGGTGTATGCCAAGCTGGATGGAGCGCCCGAGGATTTAAGACCGCTGCTGCGGGTGGCGCAGACCAATTTTTTCTTGCCCTTTGATCGACAAGGGATCGATCCTTTCAAGGATGCTTTTCCGGTTACGCTTCGTCTCGAAGGAACGGTTCGTGGGACGGGTGGTATTCATATCACGGACGAAAGCTGTGGCACAGGTGTTCCCGGACTTTATGCGGCAGGAGATGCAGCTACCCGTGAGCTAATTTGCGGGGGATTTACTGGTGGTGGCAGCCATAATGCGGCTTGGGCTATGTCATCCGGCAGTTTTGCAGGAGAAGGGGCAGCTGTCTATGCGCAGAGACTTGGCTCGAATGCAGCGTACCGTAATCCAGTCGGCTTATCATCTTCTCCACTAGTTCATCAAGAAGTGAAGCCTGGAGTATCAGCTCATACGTCAGAGGTTGTGTCTGCTGTGCAGGCTGAAGTGAAGCCGTATGACATTAATTTATTCCGTACGGATAAAGGGCTGACCTCTTCATTAGGTCGTCTGGATGAATTGTGGAAAGATCAGCGTAGCCGTGAGATTCAGCGAACACCTGAAGGGGTTAAAGCGCGTGAAGCTGAAGCCATGACTGCAACCGCCCGCTGGATGTACAATTCCGCGCTTGCCCGTACGGAGACGAGGGGCATGCATAAGCGTGAAGATTTTAAGGGAACGGATCAAGAACAGCATCATCGCTTAATTAGCGGTGGATTGGATCAGGTATGGGTGAAGACAGAAGCCGTGGCCAAGGAGGGTGTTCTATCATGATTGAGGTGATCAGCGCTGCCAGATGTGTAGAGTGCAACCAATGTGTATCGGTCTGCCCGACCAATGTCTTCGAACGGGTAGAGGATGGCATTCCTGTTATTGCCCGGCAGAGCGATTGCCAGACTTGCTTTATGTGTGAGCTGTATTGTCCTGTGGATGCTCTCTACGTTGCGCCAGATTCAGAGAAAGTGATTGGGGTGACAGAGGCAGGGCTTCAAGAGCAGGGATTACTTGGTGGTTATCGTGAAAAGGTAGGCTGGGGCAAAGGCAGACAACCGGTAGCAAGTCATGACTTTATGTACAAATTGGCGTCGAGGGCAGGGTTCTGACCTTGATTAAGATTAAGATAAATAACATAAATCTAGGGGGAGAAAGAAATGAAACCAGCGTACAGAGAGATTCAAGGGAAACGTTCTAAAAGGATACGATTTGCACTTTTAACTACGATTATGATGGTTATGCTGGTTCTTCAGGCTTGCGGAAATAACGCTGGAGGAAATGGAGCATCTGCATCCGGCGGCTCTAGTACAGAGAAATCTGGAGGCAAAGCCGAAAGTAACGTTCCAGCGGTACTGAACTTTGGTTTTATAGGCTCTAATAAGCTGAATGTGCCAGGTGGCGCGGAGGGCTGGGGCTTTTATAAAGGGATCATTCAAGAAGAGTTGAAGAAATATGGCATTACTGAAGTGAAGCTTACGGGCTTTCCAAACGGCCCTGATCAGACAGAATCCTTAATTAGTGGTCGATTAGATATCGGCAGCCTTGGGGATACACCTGCTATTATTGCTTATGCTTCTGGCGCCAAGACACGTCTGATTTCACAATCCTCAGCCAACACTATCGGTTATCTAATCGGTAAGAAGGATGGACCAAAGACGGTGAAGGATCTGCAAGGGAAGACTATTGCCATTCAAAAAGGCTCTTTCATGCACCGCTATGTGGTTGGGTTACTTCAGGAGGAAGGCGTAACTGACTATAAACTCGTGCATATGCTCATTCCGGATGCTACCGCAGCTTTGGCCCGTGGAGATGTAGATGCTACGACTAATTTGGGTGTACCTGCGCTGAAGTTAATTGACCAAGGTTACACTCACTTAGACGATGCTTCGAAGCATCCGAACTTGCTCGGCACTAGTGCAACTGTCGTGTCCGAGGACTATCTGGCGAAATTCCCTGACTTTCCGAAGGCGTGGAACGAAGCCCGTGAGAAAGCCTTGGCGGATTTGAAACAACACGAGGATGAATATTATCAATTTTTGGCTGAAATCGGAGATACAACGCCAGAGCTGGCGAAGCAAGTAAATCCAATTAGTGATATCAAAGATACCGCGTTCACTGACGAAGGAACCAAGCTACTGGAGGGTACCAAGAACTTCCTTGTCGAAGAAAAATTAGCGAAAAAAGACTTCAATATTAGCGATTGGCAGCTGAAGTAACAATTGCTTGGAAAGCGCAAATGCTTGGGAGGAAAAGATATGTCGCAGCTTAAGAAGGAAATGACAGTGGATGTGCTCGTGCTTGGCGGAGGACCCGCAGGAGCTTGGGCGGCATGGAGTGCAGCATCGCAAGGTGCAAAGGTAGTCTTGGCCGATAAGGGCTACTTGGGCACAAGCGGCGCCACTGCTCCGGGCGGTACAACGCTGCTCGTTATCCCTCCAATTGCCGAGCTGCGTGAGCAGGCGGTTCAATCCAGACTAAAATCTGGTGGATATCTGTCGGAGAATGCTTGGATTCACCGCGTGCTGGATCAGGTAGAGCAGAATCTGGCTCTAGTCGAGCAGTGGGGTTATCCTTTTCCGAAGGATGATGAAGGTAACTCACTGCGTACACATCTGCATGGACCAGAGTACATGCGGATTATGCGAAGAGTTGTCCGCAAAGCGGGGGTCACGATCCTCGATCAGTCGCCAGCGCTAGAGCTTCTTCATGATGAACATGGGGTTGGCGGGGCACGTGGGATTAACCGTCTGACAGGGGAGTCTTGGGAAGTGAAGGCCAATGCCGTTGTGATGGCAACCGGAGGCTGTGCTTTTCTCAGCAAAGGTCTTGGCTGCAACGTACTGACAGGAGAAGGGCTGTTGATGTCCGCTGAGGTGGGAGCCGATTTGTCAGGCATGGAATTCAGCCGCCAATACGCTCCGAGCTTTGCAGATGGAACTGTAACACGTGGCCGTATGCTAGCTTGGGCAACGCTTTATGATGCGGACGGTCATCCGCTGCATAAAGGGGATCGGACCTTTGGCAGCATCCCTGAAATGATGCTCAAGGGGCCGGTTTATGCTTCGCTCGATCTGGCAGATACAGCGGAGAAACAGGATTTTCTGCGAAAAGCGCATCCGATTTTCTTTATGCCGCTGGAGCGGGCGGGAATTGATGCGTTTAAGCAGAAATTCCCGCTCACCCTGCGTTATGAGGGCACGATGCGCGGCACTGGGGGTCTGCGCCTTACGGGCACGGACTGCCGGACGACCGTGCCCGGACTCTATGCGGCCGGAGATGCCGCATCTCGCGAGAAAGTGACCGGCGCCATCTCCGGCGGCGGGGCTTATAACGCTTCCTGGGCCATATGCAGCGGAAGCTGGGCAGGTCAGGGAGCCGCGCAACATGCGCGGTCCAGCCGAGGGCAGGCGAACAGCCGCAATCTGACCGCAGCGGGACGCTACGGTTTGGCGGCTGGCGCCGACACCTCGGAAACGCTGGAGGTGAAGCCGCTAGTCGCGGCGATCCAGCGTGAAATCTTACCGCTGCAGATTAATTATTTCCGCAGCGAACCGGGCATTTCTTCAGCCTTGAAGCGGCTGAATGCCTTGATGGCCTTGTTGAACGGGCGCGTTCCCGCCACCGTACAGGGCATCGTGCAAGCACGCGAAGCCGCGGCTATGCTCGCGGTCGGCAGATGGATGTACACTGCCGCGCTGGCCCGGAAGGAGACGCGCGGCCTGCAAAAGCTCGCGGAATATCCGGAGCTTGATCCGCGTCAAACCCACCGGCTGATTGTATCCGGTATAGAGCAAATAAGCATCGGTACCGAGGCTGTGCCCCATGCTCATGAACTGAATCTACTAAAGGAGGGGCAGGCGATATGATTGAACTAATCAGCGTGGAACGCTGCGTGGGTTGTAAACTGTGTACGAAAGTATGTCCGACAAACGTATTCGAAATGCAGGGGAAGATTCCGGTTATTGCGCGTCAGGAAGATTGCCAGACTTGTTTTATGTGTGAAGCTTATTGCCCTGTAGATGCACTTTATGTAGCACCACAGGCAGATCAGCTTATCGGTGTAAATGAGGAGGCGCTAATCCAGACAGGGTTGCTAGGGAGCTGGCGGGCTGAGATCGGCTGGGGACCGGGCGCTAATGGCTCAATGGCTGAAAGGGATACCACCCCTTATTTTGAAGTGTTTACCGAGCAGTACCGCACGTGAAAAAGCCGCCCAGAGTTGGAGTCTGGGCGGCTTATTGTTGTATAGAAATTCAATCTATGTAGGCCTTTGTCCCGGGATTTCCACCGCGAAGAGCGGTTTCAATCAAGAAATCTGGGGACAACAGCGGCCGGAAGTCCAATTATTCACCGCAGTGACTACTGTGCTTTAAGTTGATATCATTAGTTCGGTATATATCTAAAAAAAACTATAGCAGTGCTTCGATCGCTGGCTCAATATCCAGCGGATCCACAGTAGATTCGAATCTTGTAATTACATTGCCTTCGCGATCAATTAGAAATTTAGTAAAGTTCCATTTGATTTCGTCATTGTTCAGTGCTTCCGGATCTTTGCTCTCAAGCATGCTTTGAAGCAGCTTTCCTGAAGAATGGTTCATGTCGAAGCCTTCAAATCCAGCCTGCTCAGTAAGGTGAGTGAAGAGGGGATGTTTATTTTCGCCCTTTACTTCAACCTTCTCAAAGAGAGGGAACGTAACGCCGTAATTGATTTGGCAAAATACATTCACTTCTTCATTGCTGCCAGGTTCCTGTTCCCCAAACTGATTGGAAGGGAAACCGAGAATTTGGAAGCCGCGATCTTCGTATCGCTCATAGAGCTTTTGCAGGTCGGAGTATTGGTGGGTAAACCCACACTTACTTGCTGTATTCACAATCAAAAGTACTTTACCTTTGTATTCCTCTAGTTCGATCTCTTTTCCTCGAATACTGCGTGCTGTATATGGATAAATGCTCATGCTGCTACATCCCTTCAGTTATGTATTGTCAACGCTAAAGCTGCCAGTGAATAAGAATAGGAAATATTTTCAATGATTTAATTGTAAACAATCAAAATATCGCTGTCAACTTCATACATAGAAAGGGATTGGAACCTTTTAATCAGTGGCAGAATAGTATGGGTATGGGTTATTTCATACTTCAAAGCCTATTCTATCGAGTTGTTATAAGAATAATTGTATCTCATATGATTTTATTGCGTTAAAGCTACTCAGCGTTCCATTATTATCTTGCATCGGAAACATTTTTTGATTAAGATAGCAGAAACCAGCGCAAAAGACGCGCTGACATAAATAAGACTATGACGAAGAGAGTAAGCATTATAGCGGATCTTAACAGGGAAGGTGTGCCGGAGACTGAGAGCACCCTCATGAGACGATTAATGCCGAAGTTCACTTCCGAGTCGGCCCCTGAAGTAGTTTGTCACAGGTCGTGACAGGTATGAGTAGGGAGGCCCGCGCCCCGCGTTACCGGGTTTAAGATAGAGTTAATCTTTAGTCGAGGGAATCCGATTTTCTATTCCTTTGTGCTAGTTTAAGGGTTAATTCTAAATAAGGGTGGTACCACGGCTCCTCGTCCCTTGCGACGGGGGGCCTTTTTGCGTTTCAAATTATAAATAAGAAGAGGGAGTGGAAGGGTAATGAGTAACGTAGAATTGGATGTTCTTAGAGGTCGTCTGGATGAAATTAATGGGCAATTGCTGGAGCTGATCTCCGAGCGGGCTAAAATTGTGCAGGAGATTGGAGTAGTTAAAGAAAAGCAAGGTGTGCCTAAATTCGATCCAGAACGTGAAAAGAAAATGCTTGATCAGCTCGTAGCGAGCAACAAAGGACCTTTCACTAACGGAACCATCCGCAGCCTCTTCAAACAAATTTTTTCAGCATCTCTGGACTTACAATCCGATGAACATAAAAAAACTTTACTAGTAGCGCGTAAGAGTCACAAAGAAGACACTGTGATTGTTCTGCCGGGAGATGTTACTGTTGGCGGTCCTTCTTCACTGATGGTAGCTGGTCCTTGCTCTGTGGAAAGTGAACTACAGACCCGCACCGTAGCTGCAGCACTGCAAAAAGCTGGTGTACGTGTTATGCGTGGAGGTGCCTTCAAGCCGCGGACTTCTCCTTATGATTTCCAAGGTCTAGGTATGGACGGCCTAAGAATATTACGTGAAGCAGCAAATGATTATGGTCTGCTGACCATCAGTGAAATTGTAGATCCAAGACATATTGAAGAGTCCTTAGATTATGTAGATATTATCCAGATCGGTGCACGGAACATGCATAATTTTGAGCTGCTTAAAGCGGTCGGAGAAGTCAATAAGCCTGTGCTGCTGAAACGCGGATTGGCTGCTACGCTCGATGAATTCATACATGCAGCGGAATACATCATGTCTCGTGGTAATACACAAATCATGTTGATTGAACGCGGAATTCGTACGTATGAAAAAGCGACCCGCAACACGCTCGATATCTCAGCAGTGCCTATTCTTAAGCAGGAATGCCATCTGCCAGTATTGGTCGATGTTACTCACTCCACAGGACGCAAAGATATTCTTATCCCTTGTGCAAAAGCCGCACTCGCAGCCGGAGCCGATGGTATTATGGTCGAGGTTCATCCTGATCCTGCAACTGCGTTGTCCGATGCTGCGCAGCAGCTGAATATTGATGAGTTCAACAACTTCTTTAATGAAGTGAAAGCTTCCGGATTATATCGGTAATCTAGAAATATAGAATTTGAATGATATTTCAAGGATTGGCTAGAAAATGAGGTGAATAAGCGCTTACAAGTCTATCTAATCTTTTTGTGAAGGTGAAGGCGGGTCGAGTACAATAAGGAACATTAGCGTTGCACCGGCCCCGGGTCTTTTTGAAAAGGCCTATATACCTTATTAGTCACAGGAGGAAATTAGATTTTGAAGCAGCTTACCTTAAATAATGGGTGGTTTTCTAACACTCGAACCGATATTTTATCGGGGATGACCGTAGCCGTTGCACTGATTCCTGAAGCGATCGCTTTTTCGATCTTGGCGGGAGTAAGTCCGATGGTTGGTTTATATGCCTCTTTCTGTATTGCAATTGTAACCGCACTTGCCGGAGGCAGACCCGGAATGATCTCGGCGGCTACAGGGGCTATGGCCCTATTAGTCGGAAGTCTCGTACTAGAGCATGGAATAGAGTATCTGTTCGCGGCAACTGTACTGGCTGGTGTGTTTCAGATATTGATGGGCATGTTGAAACTGGGCCGATTCATCACTTTTTTGCCACAGCCGGTCATGACGGGGTTTGTCAACGCGCTGGCGATACTGATTTTCATGGCGCAGCTTACCCATTTTAATGGACAAGGCTGGGTGATGTATGGACTGGTAGCTCTGACATTGCTTATTATCTATACGGTTCCTCGGTTTACCAAAGCCGTACCCTCAGCGCTTGTAGCGATTGTTATCGTTTCTATTCTTAGCATCGCTCTTCATCTGGACGTAAGAACCGTAGGGGATATGGGGAATATTACAGCAACTTTGCCACTATTCCATTTACCGCAGATCCCGTTCACGCTGGATACGCTGCTTATTATTTTGCCATATTCACTCTCGCTGGCCGTAGTTGGGTTATTGGAATCCCTGATGACTGCCACCTTAATAGACGATATTACGGGCACAGGTAGTGATAAGAACAGAGAGGCGAAGGGACAGGGGCTGGCGAATGTAGTCACTGGTTTTTTCGGAGGGATGGCAGGCTGTGCGATGATTGGCCAGTCAATGGTTAACATGAAGTCAGGAGGACGCACGCGTCTGTCCACGTTTGTATCAGGGATCTTTTTATTGTTCCTAATTATCGTACTTGGCGATGTGGTTAAGCAGATTCCGATGGGCGCGCTCGTTGGCGTAATGATAATGGTCTGTATCAGCACCTTTGAATGGGGCTCGCTTAAATCTCTAACCCGTGTTCCGCTTAGCGATGCGTTGGTTATGATTGTGACGGTGGTCACCGTGGTGGCTACAGACAATCTTTCTATTGGCGTTTTATTTGGGGTTCTGCTAAGTGCTTTAACGTTTGCTTGGAAAATAGCTTCGATCCGCCTAACAGTTCAGGAAGCTGCCTCTTCCAAAACATATGCGGTTACCGGCCAGCTGTTCTTCGGCACGACAAGCCACTTCATTCATGAATTCGCCTACGATAGCGATCCGGATCATATTATTATCGATTTTTCACACTCCCATGTGTGGGACCAATCCGCAGTTCATGCCATAGCGAAGACGATGAGCAAATACGCCGAACGTGGCAAAAAAGTCACCATTACCGGACTTAATGATCAGAGCTCACAGCTGGTTCAGCGGGTGGGACTATCCATATAAAAAAGATTGCGCTATATGCGCGATCTTTTTTTTATAGCAGATATTAACTGTAAGAGAAGACGAGCAGGGTTTTACTTTTGGTGCAAACTGATATAAAGTATAAAGTGGATAATGTTTATCCGCTTTATACGCGGGTGGTATAGTCTACAGTTTATATTAAGCAATTTATGTAGATCGAGGTGCTGTACATGCATATGAAAACAGGGGTAGAACAGTCAGTGTATGCACTGGTTCTGCTTAACATGCTGCCGGACAAAGCGGTGTTGTCTGGAGAAGCGATTAGCCAGCAGCTCGGAGCATCGGCGACCTATTTTCAGAAACTGTTAAGAAAGCTGGTAACCGCAGACATCATCACGTCTGTTCCCGGCATTAAAGGTGGCTTTAAATTAAAGAAGAGACCTGAAGATATTCGTGTATATGACGTTTACCTTGCGGTGGAAGGCCAGCAGTCGCTGTATTCATCCAATGGTATTCTGGTAGACATGTTGGATTTAGAGAAAGAAGATAGCTGCTGCCTGTTAACCAATCTGATGGAAGAAGCTGAATCCTCTTGGAAAGCTGTATTAAAGCGGGAGACTATTGCTTCGTTGTCGGAGGAAATGCTTGGTGAACGCTTTAAAGATAAGATTGCAGCCTTAGAGGAATGGATCTGCAATAAAATGGTCATCTAACCAAAGAAGGGATGTATTCGCATGAGATTAAGCGTATTGGATCAGGCACCCGTGACAAGTGGTAACACAGCGGAAGGTGCTCTGAATAAAGCAGAAGAACTAGCTATTTTAGCAGATGAGTTGGGATATAGCAGAATGTGGATGGCAGAGCACCATGGCGGAAATACATTTGCTAGCTCAGCTCCGGAAGTAACGGCAGCCCGTTTAGCCGCTAAGACCAACCGTATTCGAATCGGCACCGGTGGTGTTATGATGATGCATTATTCTCCGCTTAAGCTGGCGGAAGTATTTAAAACGTTAAGTGCTTTTACCCCGGGGAGAATAGATTTCGGTGTGGGACGAGCTCCTGGTGGCGATACAAGTGCTATGTACGCTCTGTCTGAAGGCCGCGAGTTAATGCTGCATAACATGTATGATAAGCTTGGCATTACTATGCAGCTGCTTAGTGATCAGATTCCGGAAAGTGAGTTGTATACCAAAAATCTTGCCGCTCCAACGAAGGTGGCGCTCCCCGAGGTATGGTTGTTAGGCTCGAGCGGCAACAGTGCGCGAAAAGCAGCACAGATGGGAGTCGGATACTCCTTTGCGCAATTTTTTAATGGTGCCATGAGTAATGAGATTTTGGATCAATATCGGAATAACTACCAGCCTTCTATCTTCATGGACAAACCTGAGATTAGTGTATCCTATATGGTGACCACCGCAGAAACGAAGGAAGAAGCTGAGTATGAGGCATTACCGCAGGATATTTTTCGGTTGATGATGAGCAAGGGCAGAATTACTCAGGTGCTGACACCAGAAGAAGCTCAGAACATATCGTTATCGGAAATTGACCGGATGTCAATCAAGGAAAGCCGTAAGATTCATTTGGTTGGTGCGGTTAAAGACATCGCCGTACGCTTGCAAGAAGAACAAGCTCAATATGGTTTCCAGGAAGCGATGATATGCAGCATTCCGCATTCGCAAGAGAAACGTCTAGAGGTTTACCGACTACTGGCGCGTGAACTGCTAGGCTCTTGATTCTTTCCTCTCAAACCCGCATTTGATGCGGGTTTTTTGTATGCCAATTTAGCTTTTTGATCGACGCATGCCCTCAAAAGACAATAAATTAACCCTCTCGCCCCCTAAAAGTAACATTTGAATATCTAACTTCATCTATGATTAATGAAAGATTTGATTTTAAAAAGAGGATAGGAAGTGAATAAGAGATGTTTCCTCTACATAAATCCGTTACGCTGACAGCTTTGCTTCTAATGAATCTGCTGGCAGGTTGCCAACATCAGGTTGACCCATCCCCCCTTCAATCGGCTAATGACTACCACACATCAAGACCGAAGCCAACGGACACCGCTGCAAATCTCATTAAGCTAGAGTGGAAGCTGGTGGATACAATCCCCATAGTCTCTCAACTAAGTGATCCACCTACAGGCGCTACTTTAATTACAGAGAAGAAGCTGGATAATTTCGGAGGAGTCAAAGTAAAGGTGTATACGATGGCTAGTGACGAAGACTACGTGTATGCCAACATTTCTACTTCCAAAGGACAATACAGTCTAGGGGCGATAGGAACTTATAATTATCGTCAGCCGGAGGATATCAAGGTAGAAGTGGTGCGGATTTTTAGCGAAAAGGTGCTGAAAATCACCGGTGGACTAGGAGCAAATAATTCGCTTACTAACTATTATTTAATCGACGAGAGTGGTAACCCCTCGGGCTTGCTGCAAATAGATACCGGACATTCCAAAGAGCTGGATGTTGATGGGGATGGATCTATTGAGGGTGTAGCCGCGCATGGAAATCCGATGAGTGCCTACATTTACCGCTGGAATGTTGATCACGCTGAGGTAACTTACGTTAATGATGCTTTGGAGGCGGACTCCGTAGTGCTAACGGATGAAGGAATATATGAAGCTTTTAATATCGGGGACAAGCAGAGCAAAAGATTCCGATTGACCCTAGAAGGACTGATCCAAGAGCGGTAACACCATGACCACTGCTGCTGAAATATTTCCTGCGACCAATTCCCTCAAACCTCCGTATAGACGATTAAGCTTTAATGATTATCCATAATCTAGGAGGGGTATTGGATGAATATGCAAATGAATCCGAAATTGAAACAGCTGCGACCGGGGAAAATAGTTAGCGGTGTTGCAGCGGTGCTCATTGTATTGTTGATTGGCGCGAACTCTTTTGTATCTGTGGAATATGGGCATGTAGGTTTGTACAAAACCTTTGGTAAATTAAATGACAATACGTTGTCACCTGGTATTCATTTTAAAGTTCCGTTTATTCAGACGGTGATTCAAGTCAATACGCAGGTAACGAAAGCGGAGACCGATACTTCAGCCTCTTCAAAAGATCTTCAGCCCGTATCCACACATGTAGCGGTGAACTATTCCGTAAATAAGGCTTCTGCCTTTAATCTGATGAACAATATCGGAGGTAATTTTGATAATGTAATTATCAATCCGGCCATTCAAGAAATCGTTAAAGAAGTGACAGCCAAATATCCAGCAGAGGATTTGATTACACGCCGTGATGTAGTGTCGAGTGAGATCAGTGAGCATTTAACCGCTAGGCTGGCAAAATATGATCTGATCGTCAACGATATTAACATTGTTAACTTTAAATTCTCTGAGGCGTTTAACCAGTCGATTGAAGCGAAGCAGGTCGCCCAGCAGCAGGCGCTGAAGGCCGAAAATGATCTCCGGCGGATTGAGATTGAAGCGAAGCAAAAGATCGCCCAGGCGCAAGCCGAAGCCGAATCTTTAAGACTTAAGAAGCAGGAGGTTACACCTGAGCTGGTGCAGCTGAAGCAAATAGAGGTCCAAGAAAAAGCGCTGGAAAAATGGAACGGCGTACTGCCATCTGTAACAGGGGGAGCCACTCCATTTGTGGATGTTCAATCCCTGACTAAATAATTCATTATTAGATTTCTGATTTATTTCACAAATTGCTAACATCTGCTCCTCTGATGGGAAAGCCCTACTTCTATAGAAGTAGGGCTTTTTATGCTATTAATATTGATAAAGCATTGTAGGAATTTGCCAACCAGCACCAACCGACCAGAAGAAGACATAATCGCCACGTTTGATTCGTCCGTCTTCGACTCCGCGTTGAAAGGCGATAAAAGGACTGCTTGTAGCCGTATACCCGAACTCGTCGCCTACATAGATGAATTTCTCATCAGTAAGTCCAAGACCCTCTTGGATGAGTTCGATATTTTTGAGAGAGAATTGTGAAAGGCAGAAGGCAGAGATATCATCTGTAGTCAGGCCGTTTCTTGAGAGAAGCTTTTTCATGTCTGCAACCGCCGCATTTACACAAACAGTACCGTCAAAGGGTGTCCAGCGTATCCGAATTTGCTCCGGTGTAATGTCCTCGTGATAAATATTCGATAAACCGCAAGCAGGGAACATAATATTCTCAGATCCCTCAGAATCAGTGTAATAAAGGGAGTCAATGAAGCCTGATTGCTCGCTACTTCGTTCCAGAATGACAGCTGCTGCGGCATCCCCGAAGTTAGGGTAAGTAATTTCATCATCCGTATTGCAGTGCACTGAGCTATAGTCGCTTCCCACGACGAGTGCGTACCGGATACTAGGATTAGCTTGCATATAACGACTTGTCTGCTCTACAGCAGACACCATTCCTGCACAGTTGGCATTGGAATCTTGCGTAATGGTCCGATGTTTACCTTGTAGCATGCGGTGCAGCAGGAGTGCGTTGGTAGGATAGGTATATTCCGGTGTCTGTGAAGCGAACATGATCATATCCATATCTTCACCTTGTAAATTGGCTTCTTGTAGCGCTTTTTGGGCGGCCTTGAGTCCCATCGTTAGGGCATTTTCATCCTTATCGTTTACGATGTATCTCCGGTCACGACCCATGACTTCTAGGAATCGCTTAATGTCCTTGCCCATACTCTGGAAATGCTCCAGATAATAATCATTAGATACGACATGTTCCGGATGGTAATAAGCGGCTTGGCGGATGGTTATATGTCCCAAATGAAACCTCCTATGCTTCAATAATTTCGTAATTTTCTAATTTCGTTGCCCGGGCTACTCGGCTTAGCTGCATTTTTAGGACAGGGCTTTTGGCAATAATGAAGGTTACTTTTTTAAATCCTGATTCTTTATACAGTATGTAGCATTGCTCAAGCATAGGAAGAGTGTCGGGCGAGGATACGTTTAATGTCTTGCAATCTAAAATGATCTCATATTGTGCTGGGTCAAATGTACTTACGATTTGGTTGTACTCCTGAATGAAGCGCCCGGCGTCCTCCGGTGACATAGAACCTTCTACTTGTACATTCAGTTTTTGGGCTGCAGCGTTTGAGGTGAAATTAAAGTTTCCCATTTTAAATCGATCTCCTCCTAAATATGATAAAAGAAAAATTTAAATAAATAGGCTAAAAAACCCATTTATATAGATATTATCGTATTTTTTAATGGGAAAGTTTAGGGGGATCATCCTTTATATTTTAAAAAATACAAGAAGGTATAAAATTAACTTGAAAAGATAATTAAGTAAATAATGACCTGCTTCAAATATATTTATATGAGTTAACCGAGGTTAGGGCGGGTATGATCGCCCAGTCGACTTTGCAAAGCAGAGTTCTATTGGTATGATTACAGAGATGAAAAAAATTCACTATCCAAATCATGGAGGAATGACAAAAATGAGCGAAATTACACTATCGCGGATCATTGATCATACACTGCTTAAAGCAGATGCACGGAAAGAAGATATCGTTAAATTGGCAGAGGAAGCAAAAGCCTATAAGTTTGCTTCAGTCTGCGTAAACCCTGCTTGGGTAGCTACTGCCCATGAAGTGTTGAAGGATACGCCTGAGGTTAAAGTCTGCACAGTTATCGGCTTCCCGCTCGGATCCTCGACAACAGAGACCAAAGCATTTGAGACTACCAATGCTATCGCTAATGGTGCAGGTGAAGTGGATATGGTCATCAACATCGGAGCGCTGAAAGATGGTAACAATGAGTTGGTTAAACGTGATATTGCAGCAGTTGTAGACGCAGCTCGCGGCAAAGCACTGACTAAGGTCATTATCGAGACCTGTTTATTAACGGAAGAAGAAAAGGTTCGTGCCTGCAAGCTTTCTGTTGAAGCCGGAGCAGACTTCGTAAAAACATCCACAGGATTCTCTACAGGTGGGGCAACGAAGGAAGATATCGCGCTGATGCGTGCAACGGTTGGACCTAATGTGGGTGTGAAGGCTTCCGGTGGTGTTCGTAGTGCAGAAGATGCCCATGTAATGGTACAAGCAGGTGCAAGCCGTATTGGTACCAGCGGCGGTGTAGCGATTGCTAAGGGTGAAACAAGCCAAAGCAATTACTAAAAGAAGATAAGTAAAACGGTAGCGGTGAGATGAGGTGGACAAGCTTTATCTGCCGCTATTCTGTTTTTTATTGCGTAGATGTTCTGTACCAGGTACATATGGTTATACATGTTTCTTCAGCTTAAAAATTTTTATTGAAAGCGTTATCTGATATTCATCGGACATGCTTTCCTTTGAATAAATCAAAATATAATAATTCGCACCGGAATAATAAGATTTTTTTCTTTTCAAATGATGTCGTTTATGAGAGAATAGGTACAATTATTATTTGTTAAAGATTTCTATTCTTATTTATAAAGGGAGGAAATACCTATGTCAGAAGACCGTAAGCTGTCATTTGAAACTTTGACTGTTCATGCAGGCCAGGAAATTGATCCAACTACTTTCGCACGTGCTGTACCGCTTTATCAGACCACGTCTTATGGATTCCGTGATGCTGATCATGCAGCGGATCTGTTTGCGCTCAAAGAATTCGGTAATATTTACACTCGGCTGATGAATCCGACTACAGATGTATTTGAACAGCGTTTGGCAGCACTAGAAGGTGGAGCAGGTGCACTTGCTACAGCTTCCGGGGCAGCGGCTATTTCTTTCTCCATTCTAAATATTGCGGGCGCTGGGGATGAAATTGTATCTGCGGCAAGCCTATACGGTGGAACTTATAATCTTTTTTCTACAACGCTGCCTAAGCTTGGTATTAAGGTGCATTTTGTGGATTCGGATAATCCAGAGAACTTCCGTGCTGCGATTAATGATAAAACCAAAGCTTTGTATGCAGAAACTATTGGTAACCCACAGGGGAATGTACTAGATATTGAAGCCGTTGCAGCAATCGCACACGAACATGGAATTCCTCTTATTGTGGATAATACGTTCCCAAGCCCATATTTACTGCGTCCGATTGAGCATGGAGCTGACATCGTTGTTCATTCGGCAACTAAATTCATCGGCGGGCATGGTACATCTATCGGTGGAATTATTGTAGACGGTGGTAAGTTCGATTGGAAGGCAAGCGGTAAGTTCCCAGGACTTACAGAGCCTGATCCAAGTTATCATGGCGTTGTTTATACGGAAGCTGTTGGACCGATTGCTTATATTATCAAAGCCCGCGTTCAATTACTTCGCGATTTAGGTGCTTCTATTTCACCATTTAACTCTTGGATGCTGTTGCAAGGGCTCGAGACACTCCATTTGCGGATGGAACGTCACAGCCAGAATGCACTAAAGGTTGCGCAATATTTGGAGGCACACGCAGATGTAGAATGGGTAAGTTATTCTGGACTTCCTACTCATCCATCTCATGAATTAGCGCAAAAGTATTTACCTAAAGGTCAAGGCGCGATCCTTACCTTCGGTATTAAAGGTGGAAGTGCTGCGGGACGCAAGCTGATTGAAAATGTGAAGCTGTTCTCGCATTTGGCGAATGTCGGTGACTCCAAGTCATTGATTATCCACCCTGCAAGCACAACACATGCACAGCTGTCGGATGAAGAGCAAACCACAGCGGGAGTAACTCCGGAATTGCTCCGCTTATCGATTGGTACGGAATCTATTGATGATATTATTTATGATCTGGAACAGGCCATTGCCGCCAGTCAACAATAGAACAATGAAGTTCAAGGAAGGCATCTGCTGCTATGTGGCGATGCCTTTTTTGTGATTTAATAAGGCAAATTATTCATATGATTTGGCAACGCTTGCATATTTCATGGGAGGTTCCCGTATTTATAAGTGTGGTAATAAGATGTCGGTGGCATGATGTTTATTTACTAGGCGTACCGGCAGCAATCCAAAGATAAAGGGTGGGTGCGAAGATGAAGGGTGAACGTCAGCAGGATGGTTTTCGGAGTAGTGAAGAGCGCCCGTTCAAGTTCATGTATAAGGCCGGTGATCGGGCTGTTGGGATGGAAATGAGCCAAGCCGGATCCGTTGCCTCCGCTGCCGCAGAATTTATCACCGGAGTAGAGCAGAAGGATGTCGTAGAACCTTTGAACCGTTCTTATTTTAAGCGCCCTGGAGAACAGTCGGCTTTCTTAGTGCTGCGTGAAGGACGAGAAGAACGTGAAGAGCGCCCTACTACAAGAGAAGGAACAAGATCCGTTCAAGCTGGACCTTGTCTGATACGAAGTGAGGAATGGCTGCTTGAACCTGAATTGTTCTGTCTTTATGAGAACTGGTTATCCAGTGAAGATGAGCTGCAGGCTAATCGAATGCTGCAGCGGATTTATTATCGATTGCAGGCAGCGACCACAGCGCTGCTGGAATCGCCGGATGGTGAATGGGCAGCGCTCACCCTGCTGCATCCAGGTGAGCTTGCGGCGCAGCCCGCAAAGCTCACCGCGCTTCAGGACGCGCAGCTCGAAGCGCTTTTTACTGCGGTGGCGGAGAGCCAGCGTCAAGGCGGCGATTGCCGCCTTGACCTGCTGGTCGCCTACACCGCAAGCGGAGCCGAATTCGCCGCAAAGCGCGAATTCATCGAGGTCGTGGCCGATCAGACACTCGGCCACGCTTATGCGGCGGCGTGCCGCATCGGGGCGCTGATCGCGCCCGATGTGGAGCCCTCCGCCGCCGCGGAAATCGCGCGCATCGCCGATTTCCTAGTGCTCGACGGCGCGGCGAGCGAGCTCGCGCCGGAAGGGGCCGCCGCAGAGGGCTTCACCCTGGCGGCGGGCGAGATCCTTGCCGCCGTGCGGAGCGTGAAGCCGGCGGCGGTAGTTCTCGCCGCGGGGACTCCGGCGGCGTCGGCTTTGGCCGATCTGTATCAGATCGGCCTCAGCGGGATCTTTTGCAGCGCAGGTCAGCGGACCGAAGCGCTGCTTAGAGCAGCCTGTCTGATCTGGATCGCCAGGCAGCAGGAGACACTGGATACTGCCGCCGGTGGAAGGCAGTAGGACAACAATGAAGCGGCTGTCACTTAAGCCGCTTTCTCTTCTAAATAAGACGATACGTTTCATTTAGAATCGATAAAAAGACAAAAGAGCAGTGATTCTGCCGTTAATGGAGAATCACTGCTCTTTATTATTAGAGGATCATTGCTCTTGGTTATTGAATGATCACTGTAATTTATGGTTGGGAGCTCTTCTTCATTTTGAGTGTTTTGACTACTTGCTTCAAAAGTAAAATCATCATCCGTTGAGGCTTACGGACTCAGATGACCTTATTTGCATAATTTATGCTCTTGGAGCATGTTTTGAACTCCAGAGACATTATTCAATCGAAGGAGACTCATATTTGGTGTTTTTCAGGCCAATAGCTGCAATGGGGTCCGTTAGCAATCCAAATCTGGGAAAAAACTGCGGTTAAGGTCCACTCAGTCCGTAACGGCACGTTCGCAAACTTTCCGTTTCAACAGTGTATAATCCGAAGGCGGCTTCGCGTAGATCTTACTACTCAAATTAAGTCGCAGTGCATTACAAGTACGGCTGCACTGCGACTTCTACTTCATTCATAATGCTGCCTGTCGTCAGGGTCATATCGTCTTGCCCCAGTCGATTTGCTTTCAGGTCCTCATTGATATTACATAAAAAGGATAATTAAAGAGGCGGCTCGAATCTATTAGCATCCTACTGAAAAGAGGCGCTGCACATGTCCACAAATTTTAGAGTTGCCCTGAAGAAGGTTGTTGATCATTCTTACGACATTGAGATCGGTGAAACTTTATTTAACTCATTAATAGAAGACTTAAAACGAGGAATCGTAGAGAATGTGAGCAAATTTGCGATTATTACGGATTCCAAAGTTGAAGCGCTGTATGGACAAGCCTTGCTGGAACAGCTGATTCAGAATGGTTTCCATGCGGAGCTTTTTTCTTTTCCAGCTGGAGAAAAGTCCAAAACCCGTGAAACGAAGGCACAGCTTGAGGATCAGCTATTAAGTCGTTCGTATGGACGAGATTGCTGTATTATTGCGATTGGAGGTGGGGCGGTAACGGATTTAGCAGGTTTTCTGGCAGGGACATTTGGCCGGGGAGTGCCGAGTTTGAACTATGCAACTACTTTATTAGCGGCAGCAGATGCATCCATTGGCGGTAAAACAGGCGTAAATACACTAGTCGCTACCAATCTAATCGGTGTATTTCATCAACCCAAAAAGGTGTACATCGACTTAACGACTTGGAGAACTCTTCCGGTTCGTGAGTTTCGTAGCGGATTGGCTGAAACGATCAAACATGCCTGCATCGCCGATGCGGGATTTTTCGAGTTTTTGGAGCGAAATATGGATAAAGTAGTCTCCGCCGAAGATGGACTTGTATTAGATCGAGAAGTTTGCGAACGGATTGCACTTTACAATTGTGAGATCAAATATGGCGTGGTAGAGAAGGACGAATTGGAGAGTAATCTGCGTCAAATTCTAAATCTGGGGCATACCGCAGGTCGAGCACTGGAGGCATTAAGTGGTTATGAATTGTTACATGGCGAGGCCATAGCGATTGGACTTTCGATTCAGGTGCAGTTAGCAGAGCACTTGGGGTATGTAACGCCGGACCAAGCTCAGCGGGTGATTGCTTTGCTACAGAAGGCAGGTCTGCCAACTGAAATCCCAGCAACCATTACAGACCGAATGTTAATCGATAAAATGTACACTGATAAAAAAGTACGCAAAGGGCGCATACGTTTTGTATTCCAAGAAGGAATCGGCTCGATGAAACGTTTTGAGGATGGATCTTATTCAACTCCAGTTGAGGAACATCTCCTAACAGAGCTTTTAGATAAAATTCGCCACTAAACGGGCAGCTAACACATATTCTGAAATAAATGGCGTTTAGCTGAATAGATAGGCTTTACTTTTTAATTCCTGGTGGTATGATTAAAATATAAGTTGCACTAAGGAAATATAGTTGTGCTATTGCAACAATGATTATCATTCTCACTACCTATAGTTATCAATCATGCTGTCCCGGCTAAGCCGGGGCAGCATGTGTCATTTTAGGGGTCTTAATAATGGCTCTCATTCTCACTTGGCAGAAGCAAAACTCCACAAAACAGAGCGTATGCTCACGAACTAAGTTTTGTTTCGAAGAAAAACCAATGAAGTTAGGCTCCACAAAACAAAGCGTATGCTCACAAAGCAAGTTTTGTTGCGAAGTAGAGTCAATGAAGTAAAACTCCACAAAACTTTAAAGGACGGCGATTATTATGCAAGCAACATCAAAACATTTACCCAAGCAGTCATCTATCTCTGGCAGCATGAAGAAGCCAGGCGCTCCAAAGCGCCGGTTCGATCCGCGTGCCATGCTCAGCAATTCTGAAATGCAGGCTGCTCTGGGCAGCGGACTGCTTATGCTTTTTGCTTGGTCAGTTGGTGGATGGTCAGAAATTCTTTCCATAGCACTCTATGTCATTTCTTATACGATTGGTGGCTGGAACAAGGCAAAGGAAGGCGTAGAAACGCTCGTCAAAGAACGAGATCTCGATGTGAATCTATTAATGATTGCAGCCGCACTAGGCGCAGCTTCCATTGGATACTGGAATGAAGGTGCTATGCTTATTTTCATATTTGCACTCAGTGGAGCATTAGAGAGTTATACGATGGAACGTAGTAAAAAGGATATTTCCTCGCTGATGGCACTCAAACCGGCTACGGCTATGCGCATTGAAAAAGGAAGTATGAATGAGGTTAATATTGACCAGCTGGTGATCGGAGATCTGCTACTTGTGCGTCCGGGAGATTTAATTCCGGCAGACGGCAAGGTATATCGGGGGGAATCGGCAGTAGATCAGGCTTCCATTACGGGAGAATCGGTTCCTGTAGAGAAATGTGCCGGTAGCGAGGTTTTTGCAGGCACTGTGAATGGAGAAGGACCCCTTTATATTGAGGTAACGAAAGCAGCTGAGAACACCCTTTTTGCTAAAATCATCAAAATGGTAGAAGAGGCAGAGACGGAAGTTCCTAACTCCCAGCGTTTTATTAAAAGACTAGAAGCCATCTATGCACGGGTTGTCGTAGCCTCCACAGTGGCACTGATTATCCTTCCACCGTTTTTGCTGGACTGGAGCTGGAGCGCAACCTTCTATAAAGCGATGGTCTTTCTAGTAGTAGCATCACCTTGCGCTCTGGTCTCTTCCATTATGCCAGCGATGCTGTCAGCCATCTCCAAAAGTGCGCGAAAAGGGGTTCTGTTTAAAGGCGGGGTCCATCTGGAAAATATGGCACGCACAACGGTTGTGGCATTCGATAAGACAGGGACGCTTACAGAGGGAACTCCTCAGGTAACTGATTTTATTGCAGGTGAAGGCTACAGTCGGCAAGAGTTGCTAACGGTTAGTGCATCCATTGAGCATATGTCCCGTCATCCACTGGCGGAAGCGATTGTGCGTAAAGCGGAAGAGGAAGGTTTAGAGCTACAGGGAGTAGAAGACAGTAAGACCATCACAGGCTGGGGGATTGAAGGTCAAATCGACGGACATCTCTGGAGAATCGGAAAGTCTAATTTGCTCGATGAGCTGACTCCATCTGCTATGAATCCTGAACTAGAGCATTGGAAACTTAAGCGGCAGCAGTTGGCTGAAGAAGGGAAGACCGTCTCTATCATTCTGGACGGTGAGCAAATTGCCGGAATGATTGCTTTACAGGATACGGTTCGCCCACAAGCAGAAGCCGCAGTGCGTAAGCTGCAGGAGCTCGGGATTAAAGTGGCAATGCTTACCGGTGACCGTGACGCTACAGCTCAGGTTATTGCAGGTACTACTGGAGTAGATATGGTATTTGCCGATCTATTACCGGAGGATAAAGTAAAGCATATCAAAGCACTACGTGAAAAGTATGGTCACGTTGTTATGGTAGGTGATGGTGTGAATGATGCACCTGCTTTGGCGACAGCAACCGTAGGCATGGGGATGGGTATGAAAGGAAGCGGCGCAGCACTTGAAATAGCCGATGTAGTGCTTATGAATGATAATATAGAAGAGATCGCTTCAACCATATCATTGGCGCGTCGTTCGCAGCGTATTGTGAAGCAAAATATGATTTTTGCTGTGACTGTGATTGCAGTGCTTATGATCAGCAACTTTGTGCAAGGGATCGCACTTCCTTTTGGCGTGATAGGGCATGAAGGCAGTACGATATTAGTGATTCTAAATGGACTAAGATTATTGCGATAATATTTTTTAAAATTAAATTGTTCGCAAAATAGTTTCGGAACTTGGGAGTCTGGCATATTGACATATTTGCTTTCAGTTATCATAATTAACACTACATTATAATTATTTTAAATAAGAAGCGACGTCATTGCCGTTTAGCTCAAGGAGGACATAGATATGTATAAATCAATAATTGTTGGTACTGGACCGGCAGGATTAACCGCTGCTATCTATTTGGCTCGTGCCAATTTGAACCCACTAGTCATCGAAGGACCTCAACCCGGTGGACAATTAACCACAACTACAGAAGTGGAGAATTTCCCTGGATTTCCTGAAGGAATCATGGGCCCTGACTTGATGGATAATATGCGTAAACAAGCTGAACGTTTTGGTGCAGAATTCCGTACGGGCTGGGTGAACAGTGTAGAACTTGGAGAGCGCCCTTTTAAGCTGAATGTTGAAGGAATGGGTGTTCTTACTACAGATACATTGATCATTTCCACAGGCGCTACAGCAAAATACCTCGGTATCCCAGGGGAGCAAGATAACGTAGGACGCGGTGTGAGCACCTGCGCTACCTGTGACGGATTTTTCTTCCGTAATAAAGAGATCGTGGTTGTTGGTGGCGGAGATTCCGCACTTGAGGAAGCGGGTTTCTTGACTCGTTTTGCTTCCAAAGTGACTTTGGTGCACCGTCGTGGAGAATTGCGTGCTTCGAAGATCATGCAGGATCGTGTACGCGCTAATGTTAAAGTAGACTGGAACTTGAACCGTACTCCTCTGGAAGTGACTTCGAGCGAAAGAGGCGTCAATGGACTAAAAGTGCTTAACAATGAGACTGGTGAAGAAGAAATCATCGAAGCAAGCGGCGTGTTTGTTGCGATTGGCCACCACCCTAATACCTCTTTCTTAGGTGGACAGATCACAACCAATGCGGATGGCTATATCATGACGAACCCAGGCACTTCCGAAACTAATATCCCAGGTGTGTTCGCATGTGGTGATGTACAGGATACTCGTTACAGACAAGCGATTACTGCAGCAGGTAGTGGATGTATGGCAGCTATGGATGCTGAGAAATATATCGAAAGCTTGGAGCACAGTGCAGTTATTCTATAATTTGGTTTGAAAAATCCTCAATGCTACAATTGATATCATCACTGTATATCTTTTATAGGAGGTCATACCATGGAGAATGTAATTGTATATACCTCAACAAATTGCCCGCATTGCCGTCAGGTGAAGAGCTTTTTAAGCGAAAAAGGCGTATCCTACGAAGAACGCAATGTCGAGCAGAACGATGATTTTGCGCAGCAAGTATGGGACATGGGAGTGAGGGCTATTCCTGTAACTGTAATCGGTGAGCATAAAATTGTTGGCATGAACAAAACTCAGTTCGACAAAGCACTCGCGACTGTTTAAAAATATAAGAATTTATATGCTGCACAACTATAATATCCTTATATTTCTACGAAGAACCGCTGTCGTCTTAATAGGACGATAAAGTCGTTTCTTCTTGTTAAATAAGATTTGCGTAAGGAAATTGTAATGGGCCGCTTCCGATCAGGAGGCGGTCTTTTTTGAAATATATGAAAGTATAAAATGCTTGCGAGCTTTAGCATACAAAAAATAGTCTGGCGCATCTGTGCGCAGACTATTTTTATGAAAGTAGATCTAGAAGTAGAGTTTAGGTTTGAGTGAAAGATGTAATGAGCTGAAATAGTACGTATACAGCAGCGCCGCTGCCAATAAGAATAAATCCTGATTTCTTTTTAGCTTGAAAAAAACGGAGCACGCCGAGGCTGATCAAAGGGGCAATAATGAGCAGAAAAAGCAACACAGTGATGAACATCTGTGCCGAGATATCAGACGTATCAACATAGGTCATGGACTCGCTCTCCATTTCAAAAAAGGGGTTGTAGTGATAAATGTCACACTAGCTTGACCTTTATTATATAGGATTTCTGTTCTTTTTACTGCACTTTTGATTCACTCAAATGCGTCAATTTTACGTCAATTATTTCAAAATATAAGAATGTATATGTTCCACGCTATAAATTATTCTTATATTTCTCACATAAACGCTTCGCTTACCGTTATGGATTATAGGGTCACCCGAATATCGCCCAGGAAATGCATAACAGCAGAGAAACCTGCGCCGATCATCGTTCCACGGCTGCCGAGCTTAGAGAATGTAATTTCGAGTTGCTGCTTATGGTAAGGAAGAGTACGCTCAGCTACAACCCGACGCAGCGGTTCGCCTAGCCATTCTTCAGCCTCAGACAATGCCCCACCGATCACAATAAGCTCTGGATTGAAGCTATTGATTAGATTGGTCACCCCGATACCGAGATATTCACCCATCGTTGAGAAGTGATGCAGGGCGTCTTCTTGCCCGCCGGCTGCAAAGCGAACCAGCTCTGGCGTAGTATGGGCAGGGAGGGAGAGTTCGGGATTATCATAAGTTTTCTCAGAGGCATATAACTCCCAACAGCCACGACTCCCGCAACTGCAAGGCTTGCCTTGGGCTTCAATCGTCATATGTCCGGTTTCGCCGGCATATCCTCTTGCACCCTTGTACAGCTCCCCACCAATAATAATTCCAGATCCAATCCCTGATCCCGCACTGATGTAAAGGAGATGCCTTACCTCTCGTGCCGCTCCAAAGTTGAGTTCACCCTGTGCACCCGCGTTCGCTTCGTTATCAATGGTGACAGGAACGGAAAATTCAGCTTCGAGTATCGCTCGCAGCTCGACCATTTCCCAGCCAAGGTTGGGAGCGAAGAGTACAACACCATTTTCATCCACCATCCCGGGGACACCTACTCCGATGCCGACGATGCCGTAAGGGGATTCTGGAGCGTTGATAATCAAGCCTGAGATAAGTTTTTTCATTTGTTCCAGAACGTAAGGAAAATCATGGTTTTCTAAAGAGAAATCGCTTTCGTAAAGAATGCCCCCGCTCAGATCACATAAGACCGCTGTTAGCTGCTTAACCCGTAATTCTATGCCGATTACACTACCAGCCATCGTGTTAAAATGCAGCATTAACGGTTTGCGGCCACCGCTTGATTCCCCAGGTCCGACTTCAGTTACCAATTCTTGCGTGCACAGCTCGGCTACCAAATTGGACACAGTAGCTTTATTCAGTCCGGTCATCTCTGAGACCTTCGCGCGCGAGAGTGGAGAGTGTCTTCGAATGGTATGTAGTACAATCGATTTATTTATTTTTTTGACCAGCGCTTGGTCTCCAGTAACCTTCACAAATCACACATCCTTCTTAAATTATAAGAAAGTATAAGCTTCACGGTATACTTTCTCCTTATAATTCTCGCATAAACGCTTACCGTCCTTAAAAGGACGCTAAAGGCGTTTTAGCTTGGCATAGTTCCCATTTGTTGTATGCCACTTAGTCTAGAGTGATGTGCTGCAAATTGCAATACGTAGCGTCCAGAGGAAATTTTCCAACAGGGATCTCCTATATTTGGGAAGAGGAGAGAGGAGGCTAGACAGGGTCCCAAAAAATGGTCATAAAAAACTTATCAAAACTTTGTTTAACCAATATACAAAGTCTAAAAGATGTGTTAAGATGATCCTGTAAACGCTTGCGGGCGAAGCACAAATTGAGGAGGATTACACAATGGCTTATTTTGAGACAGTGAACAAAATCTCTTACGAGGGAAGCCGTTCCACCAACCCTTTCGCATTTAAATTTTACAATCCTAAAGAAGTCGTAGCCGGCAAAACTATGGAAGAACATCTGAAATTTGCAATGGCTTATTGGCATACATTAACTGCTGGCGGTTCTGATCCGTTTGGCGCTGAAACAGCAATTCGCAGCTGGAACAAATTGAACGGTCTGGACAAAGCTAAGGCTCGCGCTGAAGCAGCATTTGAATTTATGGACAAGATGGATCTGCCTTACTTCTGCTTCCATGATGTAGATATCGCACCTGAAGGCGCATCTTTGCGTGAATTCTACAGCAACATCGACACTATCGTTGATATCCTTGAACAAGGCATGAAGACTTCCGGCAAGAAATTGTTGTGGAATACAGCTAATATGTTCACTAACCCACGTTACATGCACGGTGCAGGTTCTACACCTAACGCTGATGTTTTCGCACATGCAGCAGCACAAGTGAAGAAAGGTTTGGAAGTTGGTAAACGTCTGGGTGCTAGCAACTATGTATTCTGGGGCGGTCGTGAGGGTTACGAAGAATTGCTGAATACAGATATGGGTCTTGAACAAGACAACATCGCTCGCCTGTTCAGCATGGCTGTAGATTACGCTAAGGAAATCGGCTTTGACGGTCAATTCCTGATCGAGCCTAAACCAAAAGAGCCTACGAAACATCAATATGATTTCGATGCAGCAACAACGATCTCTTTCTTACAAAAATACAACCTCGACAAGCACTTCAAGCTGAACCTTGAAGCTAACCATGCTACGCTTGCAGGTCATACTTTTGAACATGAGCTTCGTGTAGCTCGTATCAACGGCATGCTCGGATCGCTTGATGCTAACCAAGGTGATACATTGCTCGGATGGGATACAGATGAATTCCCAGTTAACATCTACGATGCAACACTTACACTGTATGAAGTACTCAAGAATGATGGTCTTGGCAAAGGAGGAATCAACTTTGACTCTAAAGTACGTCGTCCTTCCTTTGAGCCTGAGGATCTGTTCCTAGCACATATCGCTGGTATGGATACTTATGCAAAAGGCTTGAAAGTAGCTGCTAAATTGATCGAAGATCGCGTATTCGAAGATTTCGTTGAAAAACGTTACAGCAGCTTCAATGAAGGCGTTGGTGCGGACATAGTATCCGGCAAAGCAACTCTGGCTTCCTTGGCTGAATATGCTTTGAACAATGAGAACCCACGCCCTAACCAATCCGGACGCCAAGAATACCTGAGAGCTACCCTTAACCAATACATCTTGGCTGAGTAGTCTTTACAGGGAGCTTGAAGCTTAGGCTTTGAATCCAGTTTGAACAAATGCAACGGGGGTTGCTGAAGAGAGCATTCTTCGGCAGCCCCCTTTTTGTAGTAAAAACTAAGTGGATGCTTACGAAGTAAGTTTTACTCGAAGTAATTCAATGAAGCCTATGCTCATAAAACTAAGCAGGATGCTTTCGAAGCGAGTTTTATTCGGAGTATTTCAACGAAGTAAGCGCTCATAAAACTTTTAGGAGGTCAAAAATGAAATACGTTATAGGTGTAGATTTGGGCACTAGCGCAGTGAAGACTGTTCTAGTGGACCCACAGGGCAAGGTGGCTTTTGAGCATTCCGAGTCCTACCCGCTAAGCAGACCGCAGCCGAACTGGAGCGAACAAAATCCTGAGGACTGGGTAAAAGGCACGCTGGTCAGTCTTCGTCGTCTGATTGAAGTATCAGGCATAGACCCATCACAAGTTGATGGTCTTAGCTTCTCCGGGCAAATGCACGGATTGGTACTAGTGGATAAGGAAGGGCAAGTGCTTCGTCCGGCCATTCTTTGGAATGATACTCGTACTACTGCACAGTGCAGAAGAATAGAGAAGACGCTCGGAGCAAAGCTTATTGAGGTTGCTAGAAACCGTGCACTGGAAGGCTTCACACTTCCTAAAATTCTATGGGTACAAGAGAATGAACCTGAGGTATTATCACAAGCGTATCAGTTCCTGTTGCCAAAAGACTATGTGCGTCTCCGGTTGACCGGTGATTATGCGATGGATTATTCCGATGCTGCAGGAACGCTTCTATTAGATGTAGGTTCTAAAACGTGGAGTGCTGAAATTGCTGAAGCTTTTGAACTGCCGCTTTCCCTTTGTCCTAGACTGGTAGAGTCCTTTGAGCAGACAGGAACGTTATTGCCGGATATTGCGGAAGCGTCAGGTCTTTTATCTTCAACAAAGGTATTTGCTGGTGGTGCGGATAATGCATGCGGGGCTCTTGGAGCAGGTGTCCTTGGTGAAGGCCGGACGATGTGCAGTATTGGTACATCTGGTGTAGTTCTTTCCTATGAGAGCAACAAAGATTTAAATCTCGAAGGCAAAGTCCATTTCTTCAACCATGGTGAAAAAGATGCCTACTATATCATGGGCGTTACTCTAGCGGCTGGTCATAGCCTTACATGGTTCAAAGAAACCTTTGCGGCAGACAAAAGCTTTGATGAATTGCTAAGTGGAGTAGCTTCCATTCCAGCGGGTAGCGGCGGACTGCTCTTTACACCTTATATCGTAGGGGAACGTACACCTCATCCAGATGCGAATATTCGCGGAAGCTTTATTGGTATGGATTCAGGGCATACGTTGACTCATTTTACACGTTCTGTATTAGAAGGCATTACCTTTTCGCTACGTGAATCTATCGAGATTGTACGTGATTCAGGCAAAGAGATTACAGAAATCATTGCGATCGGTGGCGGGGCTAAAAATGAGGCATGGCTCCAGATGCAAGCAGATATTTTTAATGCATCCATCGTGAAGCTTGAAAGTGAGCAAGGTCCGGCTATGGGAGCGGCGATGTTGGCAGCTTACGGTAGTGGCTGGTTCACATCACTTAGTGCATGTGCAGAAGCTTTCATCCGTCCTGCGGATGTATATAAACCAGATCCGAAGCAAGCGGCGATCTATGACGGTTTATTTAACCTCTATCAGGAAGTCTACGGTCAGACCCGTGAACTGAATAACAAGCTGGCAGCGTACCGCCAATAATTAAGGACGCCGAAAGGTTTATGCTTGATATGTCTGATAAAAAAGGTCTTTCGCATATGGCGAAGGACCTTTTTATGACCATCTCGTTTATTGATCTAAGGATAGGCTGTATTCGAAGTTGTTGCCGTTCCTATTTTTCTTCTGTAAAGTATGGGGTATCTCCAGGGCAGCGTTAAACTCTGCATGAGATAGTGAAGGTTTCGGGGGGCGGAAGGCCATGTTCCAATGGATTGTTAAGCTGTTGAATGACATCAAAATCCGCAATAAGCTGTTGCTTGCTTTTTTACTCACCACGTTACTTCCGGTATTACTGGTAGGCGGTTATCTTACGTTTGAGATGAGAACCATGGCGTTTCAGAGCGCACTGGAACAAGCTTCAATTAACGTAGATCGGGTAAAGAAAAGAACAGAAGAAGTCATCGGTGTATCTCAAGATATCGCATATCGCTTGAGCAATGATGCACGGTTGAAGAGACTTGCCATACGTCAGTATGTTAGCACTTATGATGTGGTGGAAGCTTACCGCGATTATTCGGATATGCGTGAGTATCTAAGGTTGTATAAAGATATATCCAACATTCGCTTATACACTGACAACGCTACGCTGCTTAACAACTGGGAGCTGATCAATCCTTCACCTGAGATTAAGGAGAGCCAGTGGTATCAGAGAGCACAGCGGTACGATAGTCTTGTCGGTTGGGAATATATCGAAGATGAGCGTGATAAGCGGAATTATTTAAGTCTTGTCCGCAAAATCGAGCTGGAGGGCTCCAGTAAGATCGGTGTACTCGTTATTAATGTGAACAGTCAGCAGCTTGCATCCATTCTAAGCCAGGAATCTTTTGATACCATGATCGTCGATGATCAAGACAATATCATTGCAGCGAACCGGAAAGATCGGACAGGTAAAAAGCTGGTGGATGTTTCTTTTGACACGAAGCTCTTGGGTCAGGGAAGTGGAAGCTATGAAGCAGTAGTAGATGGCGAAGCTTCCAAAATTGTGATCGAGGAGCTTAAACCACAAGCCAGCCGAAATGCACTACGAATTATATCTGTTTTTTCGATTGAAAGTATAGTTAAAGAACCCAATCAAGTGATTAAGCTTTCGATTACTGTGGTTGCGATAAGTGTTCTATTGGCCTTTTTAATTATATATAGCTTCTCCTCGTTGTTTTCACGACGATTGCTGCATTTAAGCAGACATATTAACCGAGTCAGTACTGGGGATTTTGATACGACATTAAAGATTGATGGCAAGGATGAAATCGCCCTGTTAGCTCGTCAATTCAATTCCATGGTACGCAGCATTAATGATTTGATGTATGAGGTACAGGAATCCAATGCTCAGAATAGTCTGCTGGAACAGAAACAAAATGATATACGATTCAAAATGCTGGCCAGCCAGATTAACCCGCATTTCTTATTCAATGCACTAGAAGCGATTCGGATGGAAGCTCACATGAAGGGGCAAGTGGAAATTGCCCGTGTGGTACGTCTTCTAGGTAAAATGATGCGCAGTAACCTGGAGGTAGGCCGAAGTAAAATTTTGCTTAGCCAGGAATTAGAAGTGGTACGTTGTTACTTGGATATTCAGCAATTCCGTTATGAGGAGAGGTTGAAATATCAATTTACTGTAGACCCTGCCGTTGAATCTCTTTATATGCCCCCGCTTCTTATTCAGCCACTTGTTGAGAACGCAGTAATCCACGGACTGGATAATAAGATGGAAGGTGCATTTGTGACGGTGGAAGTTGTACAAGTTGGGGATCATGCTAAATTTACGATTACAGATAACGGAGTAGGAATATCTCCAATTCAGCTGGAGGAATTACTGAACACGCTTGAGCGTAAGGAAGAGCGTGAAGGTGAGCGAATTGGACTTCGTAATGTACATGACCGGCTAAAACTATCCTACGGCGCAGAATATGGGCTAACGATTGAAAGTAGACCTAATGTAGGAACGGTTATTTTCTTCTGCATACCAATGGAGGACAACAATCTATGATAAAAGTGATGATTGTCGATGATGAGCCGAAGCTACGGGAAGGACTTCGAAGTCTGATCCCATGGGAGAAGCTCGGTTATACGGTGGTAGCTACAGCAGCTAATGGCTTGCAAGCACTTGAAAAGTATCATACCTTCTACCCGGAGCTGATCGTTGCTGATATTCGTATGCCTGGAATGGATGGTCTGGAAATGATTAGTGAGCTTCGTAAAGAAGGCTCAGAAAGTCATGTACTCATTTTGAGTGGACATGCTGATTTTGAATATGCTAAGCGGGCAATTGGTTATCGGATCGACGGCTATTTGCTGAAGCCAGTGGATGAGGATGAGATGATCGTATGTCTGGAACAGCTACATGAAACAATCGAGCAGGAGCAGCGGTTCAGTGACTGGAATGAGGAGGAGCCCGCTCGCAATAGGGAAACTTTACTCCGAGCGCTTCTACAGCCAACCTCAGAGGAAGAACTGGAGGAGGACCTTAGCAGACATGTGGATGCGCTAGGACTCGATCAGGGAAATTATGAAGTCATTCTCATTGAGTTAAGAAAAACAGCTGGTGCAAATGATGAGGATCTCCGGGGAATCAAAACAGTAATGGAACAGCATTTTAGTAATCATCCTAATGCATCATTCTTTACAT
Source organism: Paenibacillus sp. FSL F4-0236 (assembly GCF_038000135.1). Classification (NCBI taxonomy): domain Bacteria; kingdom Bacillati; phylum Bacillota; class Bacilli; order Caryophanales; family Paenibacillaceae; genus Paenibacillus; species Paenibacillus sp. FSL F4-0236. The sequence goes on along the minus strand of NZ_JBBOBK010000002.1, from coordinate 64,651 downwards.
TGTCACAGTATTTGGGCATTCTCATGAAGGATCCGGACCAGAGCGCGAGCAAGCGGGAAGAATTATATAAGGGATTATCTGCAGTGATAGAACCAAAGGGTTACGACTTCATTGCAGTAGCGGGGGGAGTAGTACCTCGACCTGAAATGGTGGGAGAATCGTTTAATTCAGCACGTGAGCTGTTAAGACGTTCCTTCTTCTTCAAGAAGGGGATCATCATCAGTACAGATCCTTCAGGATTTCTGATGGAGATGAAGGAGAAGACTGAAGAGGATCAGGAGACGGAGAGTCGTCTGCTGCTTGCAGTAGAAACCGGAAGTCTGAGCGCGATTCGACCGATAGTGCTGACTATCTGTGCTGAACTTGTATCTGCGGCGGGCAGCGACGAATTGCGAATTAAAGAGACCTTTGTGAGACTCCTTAGTACTGTCCTGGCCCGTCTGGAGCCTACGTATCCGGAAATTCGCACCTATGCAGCAGAGCATTCCCCTCCAATAGGGGAGCTTTATCAAAGTTATTATTTGTCTGATTTGCAGGACCAGGCTGTCTCATTTCTCGAAGAAATTGCGGGTCAGATGACCAGTGGGCGTGGAAATGAAATTAAGAAGATTACAGAAATAATCAACCGTCGCTACAATGAGAACCTAAAGCTGGAGACCTTATCCGAGTTATTCTGCTACAACAGCGCTTATCTCGGTAAAATGTTCAAGAACACCACAGGAGAATACTTCAATACGTACGTGGATAAAGTCCGGATTGAGAAGGCTAAGGAATTTCTGACGCAAGGGATGAAAGTATACGAGGTGGCTGAGAAGGTAGGATATATGAACCCTGATTATTTCAACGCTAAGTTCCGTAAATATGTAGGAATCTCACCAACTTCTTATCGAAAAAGCATCTAAGGATGGTGTAGTGTTCTTGTTTGATATACCTGCGGCTGTGGATCAGATGTTTTTCTGACAACAGCCCGCAGGTCTTTTTTTTTTTCTACTCCCACCAATTGTACGTGGTGAAGTATTAATGTAGTTAAATAGACACCTGCTTAAGCTTATGCGGGTGGAGGGCTAATGCATTTTCATTAGAATCAGGGTTCTAAACATCTGCTGGTAAAGGAGCGAAGAGGGGTTTTTGAAACTGTAGAAGCGTTGAAAGCTTCTAATTTTAAATTGGTGACTGGTAGAAGAACGAAGAGGAATATTTGGAACTGTAGAAGCGGAGCGTTCGCCTTTATCCTCGGATTTCTACCGCGAGAAGCGGTTCAAATCAGGAAATCTGAGGATAACAGCGATCGGAAGTCCAAATATTCCGCGTAGTGGCTGGTTACCAGAAGCCTAGTTAGAAATTTCGAAGAACCAGCGATCAAAAGTTCGAACATTCCTCGTAGTGACTAATATCCAGCAAGCAAAGTGTTTTTAGGAGTCCAATTCAAAGAATAATGCAGACGCCAGCAGCATTAGCCCCCCTGTGTCGATGAGCCGAAATGAGAATTCACCCCGGACAAAAATCTCTAATTTTCACCTGATTTTAAGTCGAATTTATAGGGTACTGCAATCGCTTACAAAGTTTTAGAATTAAGGCATAGAGAGGAGGGGCTTTATGAAAGCGGACACAGTAACTGCTCAAATCCCGCCGGACACCCGAATGCGCAACAAAAAGCCTGCTTCAGGAGGACGGTTTTGGAGAAGCTTTAAGAATCAAAAGTATTTGTGGATGATGTCGATACCTTTTGTGATCTGGGCATTCGTCTTCAGTTATCTCCCATTATGGGGCTGGACGATGGCTTTTCAAAAGTACAAGCCCGCACGTGGCTTTTTTGAACAAGAATGGGTAGGTTTTGAACACTTTAAGACATTGTTCAGTGACTCGCAATTCCTTCTGGCGCTACGTAATACGCTGGCGATGAGTGGAATGGGCTTGGTCGCAGGCTTTATCTTTCCGATAACGTTTGCAATATTGCTCAATGAATTGCGTCTTGGATTTTTTAAACGTTTTGCTCAGACCGTCTCGTATTTGCCTCACTTTGTATCATGGGTGGTTGCAGCGGGAATTGTAACTAAAATGTTATCTAGCGAAAATGGTCTTGTAAACGATCTCTTGTTAACAATTGGATTTATAGATTCACCTATCCAGTTCATGGCTCAGGGCCATCTCTTCTGGGGAATCGTTACTTTATCAGATGTGTGGAAAGAAACCGGATGGAATGCGATTATCTACCTTGCGGCCATCTCGGGTATTGGACCTGAACTGTACGAAGCGGCCCGAGTAGACGGTGCCAGCAGGCTCCGCCAGGTATGGCATATCACCCTTCCAGGTATCCGGCCGACCATTACAGTGCTACTCATTATGTCGATTGGTAATTTGCTGAATATCGGCTTTGAGAAGCAATTCTTGCTTGGAAACAACCTCGTTACCGACTATTCTCAGGTGCTGGATCTGTACTCTCTGAAATACGGACTAGGCATGGCGAGATATTCCTACGGTACCGCGATCAATATATTCAACTCAGTGATCAGTGTAATCCTGCTGTTTACGATTAATGGAATCTTCAAGCGTACAACTAAAGAGAGCCTTCTGTAACACAGAGGGCCCTTCTAACAATCGTGGCAGCAAAATTGCCCTTTTCTTGAAAGGAGAGCGTTACAGTGGGAAATACAGCTATCACCGGAAAGTCGTGGTCAGACCGGATCTTTGACTTCATTGTATACTTTGTAATACTGTTCGTGGTTGTAATCACGATCTATCCGTTTCTGAACGTGCTTGCGATCTCGCTGAATGATTCAGTGGATAGTGTGCGCGGCGGTATCACCATCTATCCTCGGGAATTTACCTGGGACAATTACTTGAAAATCTTCAGTTTCTCAGGGCTGATCACCGGGTTTAAAATATCCGCTTTGCGGACAGTCGTCGGTACTTTGTTCGGTCTGATCAGTGCCTCGATGCTAGCATTTACGATCAGCCGTCCTGATTTTGCAGGCCGCAAGTTCGTCTCCACATTTTTGGCGATGACCATGTATATCTCTGGAGGAATGATTCCAATATACATGCTGATCAAGGATCTCCATATGATGAACAGCTTTGCAGTCTACGTATTGCCTGGATTGGTTAGTGCCTTTAATGTCTTCGTTATCCGCTCCTTTATTGACGGCTTGCCGTATGCACTGCAGGAATCGGCGAAGCTGGATGGAGCGAATGATTTTACCATTTACTGGCGTGTCATCCTGCCGCTGATGAAGCCGGCTCTAGCAACAATCGCGTTGTTCCTAGCGGTAGGTCAATGGAATGCATGGTTTGATACGTATTTGTATAATGGTTCAAGCCCTCATCTGACGACATTGCAATATGAACTGATGAAGGTTCTGCAGAGTACAACCAGTGGTAATGGTGGCGATTATCGCTCCAACATTGCTTCTCTAGCTTCGAATCAGGTTTCGCCAGAGTCTATCAAGATGGCGATTACGATTGTCGTAACCGTGCCAATTTTGTTGGTGTATCCGTTCATTCAGAAATATTTTGTTCAAGGTATGACACTTGGCGCTGTGAAGAGCTAATCACAGCTAACAGGGGAGCATAGTCTCCCCTAAGCTTTAAGAGTATTTTGTATCCGTTTTCTTTTCTTGTGGGAAGTTTTGGGATAAGTATTAACAGGATTTATCTGTGATACGATAGATAAACAATTTTAAGGAGGGTTTATGTAATGGGGAATAATAGAAAAATAAAAGCTAAAGCAACTGCACTTACACTTACTTCTATTATGATGCTCGGCATGCTCGCAGGTTGTGGTGGAAACAACGGCAATAACGCAGCTGGAGATGCAGCTGGAAATGCAACAAATAAGGGGAATGCGGCTAATTCGGCCAATGCGGTTGAGGATACTTCTCCGCTCACGATGACTTTCTTCAGTGCTGACCCTAACCCGAACTGGACAGGCATGCAAGATGAAGTAGGTAAAGTGATTACGGAAAAAACGGGAGTTACCTTGAATGCTGAATACGCGGTTGGTGACCCTGCTCAGAAAGTAGCGTTGATCGCAGCAAGCGGTGATTATCCGGATCTGATCAGTGCCAAGACCGACGTAAGCAAGCTGGTGGATGCAGGCGCAATGCTTGATCTGACAGATCTGATTGAAAAATATGCTCCGAACATCAAAAAAGTATTAGGCGAAGAAGGCATGAAACGCTCACGCTACAGTGACGATGACCACGCGATCTATGCTATCCCTACGTATGCAGGTGTGGATAACAAATACTTTGATGCAGGCGGCGGATTTGAACTACAGCACCGTGCTGTTAAAGAAGCGGGATATCCTGCAATTAAAACTGTCCAAGATTATGAGAACGTAATCAAGGCTTACCTAGAAAAACATCCAACCGATGAAAATGGTAACAAAAACATCGGTCTGACCTTAAATGCAGATGATTGGTACATGTACATTACAGTAACTAACCCAGCATTCACTACTACAGGCTCTCCTGATGATGGTGAATATGCAATCGATATCGACACACAAGAAGTAACTTATCACTTCCGTCGTCCTGCTGAGAAAGAATATTTCCGCTGGCTCAACCATATGAACGATATCGGATTGCTTGACCCGGAAAGCTTCGTTCAAAAGTATGATCAGTACAAAGCTAAAATCGCTACCGGCCGTGTTATTGGTTTGATCGACCAAGACTGGGGTTATGGCGATGGAGAAAGAGCATTGAAAGCTGAAGGTAAGCTGGATCAAGGATACGGACACTATCCAGTAACCCTGTCTGAAGAGTACAAAGAAACTTCCTTCTGGCCTACAGGCTTTATGGGTGGTAACGGCATTGGGATCAGTGTAGATGCTAAAGATCCGGTACGTGCAATTAAATTCTTGGACTACTTAGCGTCCGATGAAGGTCAAGTATTGGTTAACTGGGGTATCGAAGGCAAGCATTACAACGTAGTTGACGGCAAACGCGTCATTCCTGAAGATGTGAACAACCGTAAATATAATGACACTACCAATTTCCAAAAAGAAACAGGACTTGGCAATGTCGGATCAAACTACGCTCTGCTTAGCGCTCACTATGGTGACGGCGTATTGGATCCAACTGGAAACTACTATACCACTCGTTTCCCTGAGCAAGTAACAGTAGGCTACAATGCGGTTGAAAAAGAAACACTTGCTGCTTATAAAGCAACAACTTGGAAAGACCTCTTCCCAAATGAAGATGAATTCAAAGTTAAACCTTGGGGCGCGGCATGGAACATCACGATTCCTGGGGATAGCGAAATTGTCGTTCTCGACAACAAGCTGAAGGATATCAGTTGGAAACGGATTCCTGAAGCCATCTTGTCCAAACCAGCTGATTTCGACAAAGTTTGGGATGCTTACATGGCTGAACTGGATAAAGCTGGTGTGACGAAAGCTGAAGATTTACGTGAAGAGCTGGTTAAACAACGCGTGAAACTTTGGAATGAGTAATTATTCCTGGAACACGGCTAATAAAATAAAAGCATGAAGATGGCGGGAAGTCCGAACGAAAGTCCGGGCTTCCCGCCAATTTCTTTTCATCTGTAATTATAGGATAGGAGGAATATACGTGGGAGAAAGTAAGAACACTGGGGTTCATGATCTCTGGTATAAGCAGCCGGCGGCTGAATGGGAAGAAGCACTGCCCGTGGGTAACGGCCGTTTAGGCGGTATGATCTTTGGCGGAACGGAAGAAGAACTAATTCAACTAAATGAAGACACCTTATGGTCGGGATTTCCGCGGGATACAGCTAATTATGAGGCGCTGCGCCATTTGACTCCGGCCAAACAATTAGTGGCAGAGGGGAAATACAAGGAAGCGGAAGCACTGGTAGATTCCAAAATGTTAGGCAGACGGACTGAATCCTATCAACCGCTCGGAGACTTGCGAATGAAGTTCAATCTTGGTGGTCCTGTAGAGGATTATCAGAGGGGGCTTGATTTGGATCAAGCGCTTGCTACGGTATCCTATACTGCTGGGGATGTAAGGATTGTGCGCGAAGTTTTGGCCAGCAGACCAGATGAACTTATAGTCATTCATATCCGTGCAGAGGGGAAAGAGGGGCTGGGTATTTTGCCGGATTTCTCAGTGGCTCTGACTTCGCCGCATCCTTTCCGACTAGAGATCACTTCGGATGGCGCGCTGATGATGACCGGTCGTGCTCCATCGCATGTGGCTGATAATTATGTAGGAGATCATCCGCGTGCCGTATTATACGAAGAGGGGCTTGGCATAAGTTTTGCCGCTGCAATGGAGATCCGTACAGATGGCGGCAAATGTAATGCTGAGAACGGCATGTTGTCGGTTTCAGGTGCGCGCTCCATTACGATCCGCCTAGCTGCCGCAACCGATTATGCCGGGTATGACCGGATGCCAGGAAGCGGCGGTAAGCTACCTTCGGAGTTGTGCCTAGAGCAATTGGCTTTGTCCTCTAATGGATATGCAGAGCTGAAGCAGCGCCATCTAGAGGATCATCAGTCCTTGTTCCGCCGCGTGGAGTTGACGCTTGCACCTTCGTCCTCCCGGATAGAGCTTCCCACGGATGAGCGACTAGCACGGTACCAGGAGGGGCAGGCAGATTCTGCGCTAGAAGCGCTGCTGTTCCAGTATGGCCGCTACCTGATGATTGCTGGCTCACGGCCGGGGACGCAAGCTCTGAATTTGCAAGGGATCTGGAATCCCTATCTCCAACCGCCATGGAACAGCAATTATACGACTAATATAAACACTGAAATGAATTATTGGCCAGCCGAGTTATGCGGGTTGGGTGAATGCCATGAACCTCTAATCGATTTTATTACGGAGCTTAGTGTGGCTGGCAGCCGTACAGCAAATATTCATTATGGCGCACGTGGCTGGACGGTGCATCATAATACAGATTTGTGGCGTATGACGTCTCCGTCAGACGGCAAGGCGATGTGGGCATTTTGGCCAATGGGAGGAGTTTGGCTCTCTCGCCATTTGTGGGAGCGTTACGCTTTCCGTCCAGATGAGGAATATTTGCGCAACACAGCTTATCCTTTGTTAAAGGGAGCTGCGTTATTTTGTCTGGATTGGCTGGTAGAGCTGCCTGATGGAAGATGGACAACGGGTCTGTCTACCTCACCGGAGAATGTATTCTTGACTGCTGATGGTACGCCATGCAGTGTTTCAGTTGGCTCAGCTATGGATTTATTGCTGATCGCTGAACTGTTCAAGCATTGCATTCAGGCTGCTGAGATTTTGAATACCGATGCCCAGCTGAGGCAGGAGCTACGCCAGAAACAGGAACGACTCGCTCATCCTGGGATTGCACCGGACGGACGTATTCGTGAATGGAATGAGGATTTTGCTGAACAAGAGCCTGGGCACCGCCATGTCTCTCATTTGTATGATTTATATCCCGGGAATGTAATTAGTCCTTCCTCCACACCAGAGCTAGCAGAGGCGGCAGCGTTATCGCTTAAGAAGCGCTTGGAAGGCGGGGGCGGACACACGGGCTGGAGTGCAGCCTGGCTACTTAATCTATATGCGCGTTTGAAGGATGGCGAGAATGCGTATAGCTGTTTACGTCGTATTTTGCAAGATTCAAGTCTGCCGAATTTATTCGGTAATCACCCTCCATTTCAGATTGACGGTAACTTCGGAACTACGGCCGGAGTTGCTGAGATGCTCTTGCAGAGTCATCAGGAAGGGCTTGAATTATTACCCGCTCTTCCAGAAGAGTGGTCTGAAGGAAGTGTGAAAGGCTTGATAGCCCGAGGCGGCTTTATCACAAATATAGAATGGCATGAGGGACGCTTAACGAAGGCGGAACTGACTTCGACGCATGGACAAATATGCAGAATTTACAGTCACCAGCCTTTGCTCATTCAAAGTCCCGATGGTTCACGAATAGGAATAGAGATGGAATTTGAAACCGTTATAGGAGAGACCTATATCATTACACCGCAAAGCGAATAAAACACATCGTTCTAGCATATAGGCTGTTCTCAGAGTAGAATTATTCTACGGGGAGCAGTCTTTTTTTGCCTAAATGCTCATTATCTATTAAATGGTAGGGTTCATTACAAGTCTATAGGAGCCGGAGGAACGGAATATATATGTGGAAAAAACGCTTCACATTAGTAAAGATCATTCTGGGAGGAGTGATTATATTCGCTGCTATTCCACCGATGATTTATTGGGGCTGGGGTCATGCTTATGCGGCTTCGAGTTCACCCACCCTTCGTTCTGTAAATGAAGTAGCGCAGAAGCTAACGGGTGCAATGAACAACCGCAGGGAGACCATTACTTTTACTTATGAGAGCAAAGCTTCAAATTTGAAAACGAAAATACAAGCGGCTCTGGATCAAGCGATGGCTAGTGACCCTTATTTGTATTACATTATAGACAGCTACGGATATACTTATCGAGGAAGCGCAAGCTCTGTAAAAGTTACGGTGGAAGTGAAATATTTGGAGACGCTGGAGCAGACGGCTTTTGTAAACAAAGAAGTGAAGGCTGCGCTGAAGAAGATCATAACGCCGGGCATGAACAATCATCAGAAGGTGAAGGCTATCCACGATTGGGTTGTGCTTCATCTGAAGTATGACACTTCGTATCGTAAATATACGGCTTATGAAGGATTGAAGAGTGGCAGCGCCGTTTGCCAAGGGTATTCGCTGTTGACCTATAAGCTGTTAAAGGAGGCTGGATTCACGAATAAAATCGTTGAGGGTACAGCCAAACAGCCTGGAGGACGTAGCCAGTTGCATGCCTGGAATCTTGTGCTGTTAGATGGACGGTGGTATCATCTCGACACGACTTGGGATGACCCGACACCTGATAAGGCAGGTGTGGTTAGCACAGCCTACTACTTGAGAACGGATGCGCAGATGCGTCAGGACCATAGCTGGACGAAGTCTTATCCGGCAGCTTCTGTAGGCTATCATAAGACCTTGTCTGCGCTTGTGGAGCGTGGAGGACAGAATGCGGTTGTCTATAAACAGCTTCAGAAGGATCTCAATTATGAGCTATATGCCGAGGAGCTAATTGTACGTTCGGTAGGAGATCTGACTCGGCTAGCGAATAAGGCAATTGCCTCCGGTGAGGTGTCTATATTATTCCGTTATCAAGGGAGTGGGACCAAGCTTAAGAATGACCTGCAGGAGCTATATAAGCTTGGACTAGAGGATGTATCTTACTCCAGTTCTGCTTTTGACAATACGGGCGATCTCAAAGTGTTTGTGACTTGGGAATAGAAGGATAACCAAAAAGGACATCCCATAAGCCTAAATGGCTACGGGACGTCCCTTTTTTGTTTTTTTACCGGGTCTATTTTATTCTGGGTGAGTACTTAGGTCGCATTTATCCAAAGGAATAATATTACTCTTCCGGAACCAGCGATAGCCGACCCAGATCAAGACAAACAGCGGCAAGCTGATATAGGAAACGGCGATACCATACCAGTCGATATTTCCACCTGAGAAGGCGCCCATATTCTGACCGAGGATAGCTACAATACAAAGTCCTAAAGCAAAGATAGGTCCGAATGGGAACCATCTAGCTCGGTAAGGTAGTTCATCTAGCGAATGCCCTTGTGCAATAAAAGCACGTCTGAAACGGTAATGGCAGACCGCAATACCCAACCAGTTAATAAATCCGCACATACCAGAGGCGTTCAGTAGCCAGTTATATACGGCACCGTCACCAAAGAATGAAGCGAGAAAGGCGAGCATTCCGACAGCCGTAGTTACTAGCAAAGCGCCAACAGGGACACCACGGCGATTGAGCTTACCCAGTGCGCGCGGAGCCATGCCATCCTTAGCCATTGCATACAGGACACGGGTGGAAGCATACATTCCTGAGTTCCCTGCCGACAGTACAGAGCTGAGAATGACGGCATTCATTACGGATGCAGCAATTGCAAGCCCGGCTTTATTGAACACGATCGTAAACGGACTGACTCCGATGTCATCGATGCCTCCACGCAGAAGATCTGGATTCGTATAAGGAATCAACATTCCGATTACAAATATAGCAAGGATATAAAAGATTAATATACGCCAGAATACTTGGCGGATCGCAATTGGGACGTTGCGGCGTGGGTTCTCGCTCTCACCAGCAGCAACGCCGATTAGCTCGGTACCCTGGAAGGAGAATCCGGCTGCCATAAAGACCCCGACGAAGGCGAAGAAGCCACCGTGGAAGGAGCTGCCCCCGATTTGGAAGTTACTGAAGCCTACGGCTTCTCCACCCATAATGCCGAATATCATGAGGACACCGACAACGAGGAAGGCGATAACGGTAATGATTTTGATAATGGCAAACCAATATTCTGATTCCCCGTAGCCACGAGCAGATAGGAAGTTTAGGCCGAACATCAGCAGTAGGAACACCAGACTCCAGAGAAAGGAAGGGCTGTCCGGGAACCAATATTTAATGATGACGGTAGCCGCTGATAGCTCTGCTGCAATCGTAACCGCCCAGTTATACCAGAAGTTCCAGCCGATGGCGAAGCCAAAGGCGGGGCTGACGAAACGAGTGCCGTAGGTACTGAAGGACCCGGAGTCCGGTAAATAGGTGGCGAGCTCCCCAAGACTAGTCATGAGAAAATAAACCATTACACCCACAGCCGTATAAGCTAGAAGCGCTCCACCAGGTCCTGCTGAAGCGATCGCGCCGCCACTGGCTAGAAACAGACCCGTTCCAATAGATCCGCCAAGCGCGATCATGGTCAAATGTCTTGCTTTGAACGATTTTTTTAGCGCAGGCTGATTTATGTTGCCTTGCGCTGGGTTTTGCTGATTGCCCTGCATGAATATGACACTCCTTATGATCTAATCTTACTGTTCATGAACGGGGAGTGCTGAGCTGCTGACTCCCGCAAGGCGGGAGGTATACTTCGTGATTTCCAGAAGGTTATGGATGACTGTACGAAACATACAAATTCTGTAAACGCAAAGAAGCCGCAAACTATGTCTGCGGCTTCCATCTATACAGCTCCGCATCATACTCCCTGTGAAGATAGCGCAACACACTGCAGTCTGCTATTTACGCAGGCTGTACAATGTGACAGTTCCGTGCCTTTCGGCAACGGCCCCAGCCTGCACCGCTGTAAGAGCTACAGCGCAAGCTTCGGCGGATATTCCTTTCGGCGTGATTCATAGACGGCTCTAACGTCTCCACACGCGTACTCTTTATATCCGCGACCTCTACCTCATCTTAGTATGACGAGGCTATCTTTACTTCATTCATTTATAAACAACAGGAATTAGTATAAAGCAAGTTTACTTCTCAAAGCAATGACAAAATCAGGTACTTCCATGTTAATTACGACGGCGTTCTGACATCTGTTGCCATACGGTGCCTGCTGCGGCTTCACCTGAGGCGATACGCTCCAAAGCCATCTTGGCCTGAAGGCCAACCTCGAACTCTGGATCATCTGCTGCAAGTGTGAGTGCATCTTGAGCTTCGGATGTGCCAACTTCATAAAGAAAACGAGCTGCGCGCCAGCGGACAAGCTTGCTCTTATCTGTTAGCGCCGCCGTCATCACTGGCGTGGCGGCAGGATCGCCGATGTCGGATAGCGTATCGCCAGCCGTACGTCTTACGGCTGGGGCGCTGTCAGCCATCGCCTCATAGAGCAGCTCCATCGCCTCAGGCGTGCGAAGGTCGCCTAGATACACGACCGCAAGCCTGCGAATATGCAGCTTGGGATCGTGTAGCGCCGCCTTAAGCTCCGGCAGGAGCTCCGCCGTCGGCGTAAGATCCTCTAGCGCGGCGTAGCGCACGCGCCAATCCTCATGCTTCAGGTCTCGCAGCAGCTCATCCTGTGTGCGAGTTCGTCTCTGCTCGACGAACTCACCTTCGGCTCCGTGCGCAATGGCTTGCTGCACGAGGGAGTCGAGGCGTTCCTGCGGATACGCTGCCTCGATCTCTTGCTCGACCTCGCGCGCAATGTCCGCGGGCTCGCCATAACGCACGCCGTAATCAGTGAGCTTGCGCTCTTTGATCATCACGGCGCTAGCCACATCCATAACCGCTTTAGTAAAGCGGTTAGCTAAGGATATGCGCTCTTCATTCGCGCCCGTTTTGACGCGGATTTGCATCGGAATTCCGCGGAATAATTGGACGAAGACTTGCGCTTCCCCAAAATGAGCACCGGCATTCTCGTCAGCTAGGCTCCAATCTCCAGTTACACCTTCGCTGTTAGCGAAGCGGCTTTGAACTTCTCTTAGAATGGCTGCCCAATCGGCATTGCCTTTGCGCTCAAGTGCTGCGAAGTCAGCAGCATGATAAATGCTAATAACGCCCGGTATCGTTAACATTTCACGTGCCCAAGCAGGTGCGGAACGCTCGCTTTCTGGAGTATAGGTTCTGCGAATTCCGGGTTCTAAACTTTCGTCCAAATGTAGCTTCATCGTATTTGGACTTGGAGTCGGTTCAATAAAAGTAATCTTCATACGTAGCTCCCCCTTGAACGGTATATGCACCGCCATACTTTATACACATATTATCTCATTTCTGGTGTGAAACCAAAAGAACTCTTCTATTATTTCGCTAAAGTCTGCAATTGTGAGGAATAAAAGGGCGAACCTTTACCATGCTATTTGTATATTTTGCAAAATACGCTGCTGTTCAATATAGTTGTAGTATATTCGCTAAAGCTAGGGTTGCTCGGTAAACTTCTGTAGAAGAGGTGTTGTATGCCTAAAACTCGTTACCATAACGTCGATAATGTAAGTACCGATAAATCATTAAAGGAATTTCGCCAGTGGCGTGAGGAACGTCGTCGCAAGAAGAAGGACTATTCATATGTTGTACCGAATACGCCGCCCAGATTATCTTATCTGTCTGAGAATCGATTGGAGTCTACCATTACGTGGATTGGGCATTCAACATTTTTCCTTCAATATGAAGGGATGAATATCATTACAGATCCCATCTGGGCGAGAAGGCTGGGCTTTGAGAAAAGACTGGGACAACCTGGGATTCCACTTAGCGAAGTGCCACCGATTGACCTGATTCTGATTTCGCACTCTCATTATGACCATTTGCATATTGCCTCTATCCGCAAATTATATCGGGCAGGGACAACGCTTGTAGTTCCTGTTGGTCTGAAGCGAAAAATGCTTCGCAAAGGGTTCCACAACTGTGTGGAAATGGAATGGTGGCAGGAGATTAAGCTAGGTAAGATCAAGCTTAGTTTTGTGCCTACCCAGCACTGGACGCGGAGAACGCCATGGGATACGAATACTTCTCATTGGGGTGGGTACATCTTGGAGCCCGCTGATTCCGGAAATCAGAAGTCTTCTCCGAATCTTTATTTCGCTGGGGACAGCGGTTATTTTCCAGGCTTTAAGGAGATCGGAAGTCGTTATAAGATCGATATCGCGCTTATGCCGATTGGGGCTTATGAACCGGAATGGTTCATGACCTCTCAGCATGTAAATCCTGAGGAAGCCGTTCAAGCTTTCCTAGATGTAGGGGCGGAGACCATGATTCCGATGCATTACGGTACCTTCAGACTTGCTGATGATACCGCCCGGGAAGCACTGGATCGCATGGAGAACGCCCGAGTTAAACACGCGATTTCGGACGAAAGAATTCGTATACTCGGTTATGGAGAAACACTGGTCGTACAAAAGGAGAATCGCACATCTGGGGAATAATTGAAAAAATTCCTCCTTAAAAGTTGTCGCCGTAAAACAGTTGGAATAAGTTTCGTAGGAGTGAGATCAGCTTAAATGCCTATTTCACGGGATTTTTGCACTGATTTTATGCTATAATGAGCCGAAACCCTAAAGTGAAAAGGATGGTAATGCGTAATGATTAGCACAAGCGGCGTAACACTCCGCTACGGAAAACGCGCTCTCTTCGAAGATGTAAACATAAAATTCACCCCTGGTAACTGCTATGGTTTGATTGGTGCCAATGGTGCTGGTAAATCAACCTTTCTGAAAATTCTGTCTGGGGAGATTGAAGCGAACACGGGTGATGTTCATATAACACCAGGTGAACGCCTTGCAGTTCTGAAGCAGAATCATTTCGAGTACGATGAATTCCCAGTACTTGAAACAGTAATTATGGGTCACACTCGTCTTTATGAAATCATGAAAGAAAAGGACGCGCTTTATGCGAAGTCTGATTTCACGGAAGCAGATGGTCTGCGTGCCGGTGAGCTTGAAGGCGAATTTGCCGAACTTAATGGCTGGGATGCAGAGCCGGATGCGGCGGCTATGCTGATCGGTCTTGGCATTATGCGTGAACTGCATGATAAGAAAATGGCCGAACTGAGCGGCAATGAGAAGGTACGGGTACTCTTGGCACAAGCCTTGTTTGGCCGTCCAAACAACCTCCTGCTCGATGAGCCTACCAACCACTTGGATCTAGAATCGATTGGCTGGTTAGAGAACTTCCTCATGGATTATGAAGGTACTGTTATCGTCGTATCCCATGACCGTCACTTCCTGAACAAAGTATGTACGCATATTGCGGATATTGATTTTGGCAAAATCCAGATGTACGTTGGTAACTACGACTTCTGGTACGAGTCCAGTCAGCTTGCTCAAGCTTTACAGCGTGATTCGAACAAGAAGAAGGAAGATAAGATCAAGGAACTGCAAGCCTTTATTCAGCGTTTCTCGGCCAATGCTTCCAAGTCTAAACAGGCGACTTCTCGTAAGAAACAACTCGAGAAAATTACGTTGGATGACATTCGTCCATCTAACCGTAAATATCCGTTCCTCAACTTCAAACCTGAACGTGAAGCAGGTAAGCAGCTTCTGACGATCAGCGGATTGACCAAATCGGTTGAAGGTGAGAAGGTTCTTGATGAAATCAGCTTTGTAGTTAACAAAGGTGATAAGATTGCTTTCGTGGGTCCTTACTCCCAGCCTAAATCACTTCTATTTGATGTGATCATGGGTGAGCAGGAAGCGGATGCGGGTGAATATGCGTGGGGCGTCACTACAACTCAAGCTTATTTCCCGAAAGATAACTCCAGCTATTTCGATGGCGTGGACTTGAATCTCGTAGAATGGCTGCGTCAGTATTCTAAAGATCAGGATGAGACGTTCCTGCGTGGATTCCTTGGACGGATGCTGTTCGCCGGAGAAGAAGCACTGAAGAAAGCGAGTGTATTGTCCGGGGGCGAGAAGGTTCGCTGTATGTTGGCGAAGATGATGCTGAACGGTGCGAACGTGCTTGTATTCGATGAACCTACCAATCACTTGGATCTGGAATCCATTACGGCACTGAATAACGGACTGATCGATTTCGACGGGACTATTCTCTTTACTTCCCATGACCATCAGTTCATCCAAACGATTGCTAACCGTATCATCGAGATCACACCTACAGGTGTAATTGATCGCACGATGACTTACGATGAGTATTTAGAGAATCCTGAAATTAAGGAAATGCGCCAACGCATGTATCCTGTAGAAGTATAATATTTACTTTCCGTTATGCGGAAGGAACCCGTCAAGCAGCTACTCTAATCCTAATAGGATTAGGGTAGCTGTCTTTATAATTTCGATTTTGAAAAGGTCACGGTAGGTGGAGCATGTGGACAGAACTATTTTTATTATGAGGCATGGGGAGACCGAGTTTAATACGCAAGGTCGTTACCAAGGACAATTGGATTCACCTCTGACTGAGCATGGAATGGATCAAGTCAGACAAATGGGTAGGCTGCTTCGTTATTCGGTGGAGCATCCCTCCGAATGGAAGGTGATTTCAAGTCCACTTGGGAGAGCGCTGCAAAGCACACAAATTTTGTGTGAAATCTTAGGTTATGATTTCAATGAAATAGAAACGGATTCTAGGTTAAGTGAAGTTTCCGTTGGTTCTTGGTCAGGGCTAACGCTCAAGGAAATTGAACAGGGCTGGCCGAATAGTCTTGAAGATACGACTATGTATGATTGGTATTTTCGTTCACCAGATGGAGAGAGCTATGAAGCGGTTCAGGAGCGTGTCACAGACTGGCTGGATAGCTTGTCCTCCACTCCGCGGGTCATTGCGGTTACACATGGATTAACAAGTAGAATTCTACGGGGAGTATACGCGGGGCTTGCAAGACAGGAAGCCTTATCACTTGAGGTTTCCCAAAGCGCATGTTTTCAGTTGTCTAATTGTACAATAAAGAGAATCAGTTATGAATTTGATGAGTTCTAGCCCATCCTTTAAGGCAGGCGAACGCATAAAAGGCTGCGTTGTCCCTGAGGGATGCGCAGCCTTTTATGTTTATAAAATAGTACTAGGACCCGCCGGTACGACGGCGTTGGTTGTTAGGCTTTTTGTTATTCTGACTTTTTAGTGGTTTAGCGGATCCGGCCTGAAAAGTTGATCCAGGTTTGGAGGAAGATTGTTGTTTCTTCTGCTCCAGCTTTTGCCGGATAGCTTCAGCTAAATTGATTTTTCCTTTTTCATTGTTTTCGCTCATTATGATAACCTCCTTTGAAGCAAGTCCTTCACTTTATTCTAATTGTTTTTAAATGCTGCTACAAGGGCAAGAATAATTGAAAGAATTCTTTTCTAACAAAACTGAAAACGAGGAGATAGCCAAAATGGTTGATATTTACGAAGATATACGTAAAGGCGAGCGGGGCGCTTGGGTTAGCATAGCGGCTTACCTCATTTTATCGACTTTCAAGCTGGTTAGCGGTTATCTATTCGCCTCTAGTGCATTGGTCGCGGACGGAGTCAATAATTTAACTGACATCGTAGCATCTGCAGCCGTGTTGGTTGGTCTAAAGATTTCGCGGAAGCCACCTGACTCTGACCATGCTTATGGACATTTTCGGGCAGAGACAGTAGCTGCATTGTTGGCTTCTTTTATTATGGCGGTAGTAGGTATTCAAGTGATTGTGGAGGCGGTGCGGTCCTTTTTCGATCGTGCAAAGGAAACCCCGCAGCTATGGTCTGCTGGTGTGGCTCTAGTGTGTGCAGTAGCAATGATGGGAGTATACATATACAACAAAAGGCTGGCTAAGCAGATAAATAGTAGTGCACTCATGGCAGCGGCGAAAGATAATTTTTCCGATGCTATGGTTAGTATAGGTGCTGCTGTTGGGATTGTAGGTGCTCAGTTCGGACTGCCATGGATTGATTCTGCGGCGGCAGTAGTTGTCGGACTGATTATCTCTAAGACGGCATGGGATATTTTTCGTGACTCGACCTACCGGCTTACGGATGGCTTTGATGAAGATAGATTGATGGATCTACGTAGTACGATTGCTCGAACACCGGGAGTAGAGGGGATTAAAGATGTGAAGGCACGGGTTCATGGGAATCATGTACACGTGGATGTTGTAGTGGAGGTAGACGCGAATATTACAGTGGTGGAAGGTCATAGGATCAGTGACTCCATTGAAGAGAGAATGAGCAAGCTACACAATATTATGAATGTACAGGTGCATGTGGAACCTAAAGATTAAATTTGAAAAATTCTATTTTAAGGAAAAAACAAACATATTTAAGGAGGATTCAAGACTTTAGTCCTGTATTTTACCATAAAGTGGCATGATTATATGTGCAATTTGGAGCATGTTCCAAATCCCGGGCAAGCCTATAATGAGGGCATAAAGGAATGTAGTTCACACCTTTGTTGAAATCTCATCATGGTATTGGGGGAACGTATGATTAAATCACATAAGCAATTAACAGCATCCTTATTGGTTTCAGCTGCAATTGTTGCAGGTTTAGGAGTATCTGCTCCTGGAAATGCAGCAGCAGCCTCAAGTCCATCAAATTCAGTTATGGCAGCAGCAGCCGGTCAAACAGCGGTCATCGAGGCAAGTGTTCGCCTTCGCAGTACACCTTCTACAAGTGGAGAAGTAGTGAAGTATTTGCAAAAAGGAGATCAAGTGCAGATTGTGGCACAACCGAATAGCTATTGGTATCAGGTGAAAGCAGCGGATGGATCCGTAGGCTATACTAGTACAGATGATAAGTATATCAGCGTAAATTCATCTTCAGTAGGTACACCAACAGCACCATCAGCACAAACGGGAACCATAAAATACGGAGTGAATCTTCGAACTGTGCCTTCTACAAGCGGAAAAGTACTGAGACTTCTGAAGAAGGGGGAACAAGTACAGCTTCTGGCACAGCCGAACAGCTCCTGGTATCAAATTCAAACCTCTGATGGTAGCATTGGATATATAAGTTCAAGTGATCAATATACTTCGTTCGCTAATAATGGGGGGACTGGGACGGTAACGCCGACACCAACGCCGCCAGCACCAGTACCACCTATTTCTACACCTGGGGCTTCTGCCCAAATCGAGAGCGTAATCTCAGCAGGTATGGGCTATCTGGGTACACCTTATGAGTTTGGTTCCAGCAGATATGATACAAGCACCTTCGATTGTTCTGATTTTATCCGGCAAATTTTCATGGATGCTGTGAATTTGAAACTGCCTGCTGATTCCCGTCAACAGGGAGATTGGGTGAAATCGAATAGTACGGTAGTTACGTCTACTTCCGGTTTGAAACGCGGCGATCTAATGTTCTTTATGGATTATAAAGGGAACTCCGCTTCAGCGTATGAAGGGATCGACAAATCTAAGGCAAGAATATCGCATGTTGCTATGTATCTAGGAGATGGACAAGTTCTCCATACGTATTCCGTAGCTTCAGGCGGGGTGAAAGTAGATAAATTAAGCGCTTCTTGGACGAATCGTTTCCTCTTCGGGGGATCGGTCATCCGATAATTATATAGGTATACAGAAGCGGCAGCATCGCATGTTTGTGACGGGTGAACAAAGGCGGCGTAAGCGCAAAAGCTACCCCCTCAGTAGAATGATCTACTGAGGGGGTAGCTTTTTGTAAATATAAGAATTTATATGTTCCGTTCTATAAATTATCCTTATATTTCTCGCTTAAACACTTGCCGTCCTTATAGGGACGCCGAAGGCGTTTATGCTTGTTATCATCTTTTCTGTACTAATTACATAATTACATTGGCAGCAACAGGAACCTTTACCCACGCTTTTCCTAGCCAAGTGTAGATTTCTCTCCATTCATTGCCCCAAGTATCCGTAATCACTTCACCTGTGGTATCAAGCGTTTGAGCGCTAAGCCAGCCTGCAGGAATCATACTGCCAACTGAAAAGTGAAAAGCTGTTTTTTCGGTTAGAACAATTTGTGGTGTGGCTGGAGTAATATCCGATGGGGTAATGATCGTTTCAAAAGATGTTGTGTAAGTGCTTCCAGTTCCGGGCGTAGAATCTGTAGTTGTCCCTGTTACCTCAGCGGCTGATGCTGTAGCTGCTATTGAAGCCATAAGTCCCAAGGCAAGTGTAATGCTGGCGAATTTTTTCATGTTAAGTTCCTCCTCATTATGATCTAACTTCAAAACTTTTTCTTATTTTCTCAAGTGACATCTGTGTGGGAATGACCTATACTTTCTGCATGATGAATAAGATATATGGATAGATATGGGAGGAGGCTACATCGATCTACCTCTGCGTCCCGTGAAGAGGGAAACAACAAACAGAACCAAGAATACGAAGAATAGTATCTTTGCAAGACCAGCAGCGGCTGCTACAAGATTGAAGAAACCAAAGATACCAGCGATTACAGCTACAACTAGCAGAATTGCGGACCATTTTAACATTACATATCACCTATCCTTTTTTTGATTTGTAGTCATTGTATAAACGGGGACTTTGATTCTGAAACAAAGGGGAGCAGGGAATTTTGACAACGCTCGACAGATTGTTTCGGCATATGGTAGTAGGGGTAACTATGCAGTATACAAGGCTGATTAGCCACTATTTATGAGATTTGGAAGGGGTTATGAATATGATCATTGAACTTAGTGTAGCTCTCGTTGCTATCGCATTCGCAATACTTGTTTTCTTTCTAATTAAGACTTTGCAGTCAGCGAAGCAATCTCTCGACAAAGTAAGCCAGACCTTGGTGGAAGTGCAGAAGACGATGGATGAACTGACTTATGAAGTGAAGACTACAGTCAGACATGCAAATGAAATTACCGCTGATGTACAGAATAAAATTCAGAAGATTGATCCTGTCATAGATTCTGTGAAAAATTTGGGAGAAGTTATGAATGAGTTAACCTTAACCGTTAAGCAAGTTTCAGTAACTGTGATTGAGAGATATCGTAAATCACATGAACTGAGGGAGAAGCGTAAGGGGGTATCCATAAAAGAAGCTCCGCTGACTCCAGCTGAGGAACGTACGGTAAACTCTTATGATGCTGTTAATAACGAGAAAGCACCGGGGAAAATAGCTACTGTGTTAAAAAGTGTAGATGTAGCTGCAACTCTTTGGAAAAAATTCCGTCATTAAAGTTAAGGCAGCAAGTCCTCTGTAAATGGCGGCTGCAGATAAGAAAGGTGGGATAACAACATGAACATTATCATACTCTTGTTTAGTCTACTTTCCCCATACTTTGATGCGTCTCCACAGTTGACGCCTATCTCGACTTTTAGTGATCAGCCTAAGACAGTTCTTACATTTGAACATTCCTCAGAAACGAGCCCTGCTATAAATCAGTTTGATTCACTGCAAGGTGTTGCTTTATATGCTACGAAGGAAGAATTGCTTCTGGCCAAGGGCAATCCGCTGGCGGTAACAAATGATCCATTGCAAGGGACAGAGGAGTACCAATACGCAGATGTAACAGTGGGTGTTGGTGAGGGGTTTGTACTGTATGTGCATGTCTCACCTTCTCAAGCACAGCAGTTTGGGCTACAGGTAAATGGGGTGGGAATTGATCCCGTGAAGGATAATGTGCAATCGACCTTGGGTAAACCGTATTTTATTGCCGAAGATGGTGATGTATATATGAGAGGAAACAATGCGCTCAAAATATATCGAAATTTGGCAGGTGAATTTGAAGGTATTGATTTATTTGATAGTATTTCTTCTTAATATGTTTCACTTTTGATCATTTTGGTTAATAAACAGAGGCTGTCTTTACCATAGAGTAACCTCCCGAACCACTACATGTAGTGGTTCGGGAGGTTACTTTGCTGAAGGCGTAAATGAACCTATTACTATATTTACATATATTAAAAATAGAAATAACACATTTAAATAGCGTATGATATAGGTAATGAGTCGCAGAATTTTACGTTCGTAATACTATTCGTGTGAGGTGAAGATGATGAGAATCTTAATCGTAGATGACAATCCGACTAATGTTATCATTATCCGTGAAATCCTGAAAAAAGAAGATTACCGAAATTTCGTAACCGCATCCTCTGCAAAAGAGATGCTTACACGGTTGGGTATCGGTTCTGTGAGTGAAGATGGACGTCCTCGGATGTCAGATATCGATCTGATTTTACTGGATATGATGATGCCGGAAATGGATGGAATCGAGGCATGTCGTGTTGTACAGCAATACGAACACCTAAAGGATATTCCAATAATAATGGTTACAGCTGTTGGCGATTCCAAGAAGCTGGCAGAAGCACTGGATGCAGGTGCAGTAGATTATGTTACGAAACCCATTAACAAAGTGGAGCTGATGGCCCGAATTCGGCTCGCGCTGCGGTTGAAGCGAGAGAAAGATTGGCATAAGGAACGAGATCAGCGAATTCAAGAAGAATTGAGACTAGCCGCACTTGTTCAGAATGCTGTGTTGAGCTTGCCTCTTCAGGAAGAGAATTTTGAGGTCAATGCCATCTATCAGCCATCCTCTGAGCTTGCCGGTGATTTATACGCGTGGTACCCCCTTGGTGATGGCCGATATGGCGTGATCCTGCTGGACATTATGGGACACGGAATATCGTCATCTCTTTTTTGTATGTTTCTTGCTTCTGTGTTGAAGGACACGGTAACTACGTATGTAGAGCCGGAAAAGGTAATTCAGGAGCTCAATCGAAGGTTTAATCAGCTCTATATTGAGAAAAAGCTGATCCAATACTACTTTACGACCATTTATCTTGTGATAGATACCCGTATGAAACGTATTGACTACGTCAACGCCGGGCATCCACCTGCGCTATTTTTTGAAGGAGTGGCTAAGACTCCAGTCATGCTGGAAAGTAACTGTCACCCAGTAGGTTTGTTTGAACGGATTGATATTCAGCCACAGAGCTTAACCTATGAAGATGAAGGGCATCTAGTTCTTTATACAGATGGTCTATTGGAACTGGTTGAGGGCGAACAAGAAGAGCAGCTGAAATTTATGATTCAACATTTAAATGTTGAACATGAGTGGAACGAAGAAGCTATTCGAGCTGCTTTTTTCAATGTTGAGGTTCCTAAAGAGCGTGATGATGATAAGTGTATTGTGTGGATCTCACTGAAGAAGGGAACAGATAGAGAATGAAGATAAAGGCTAAACTCTTAATTGGCTTCAGTGCCATGTTAGCGATTATGCTTGCACTTACGATGATAGGATACGACCGCTTAAATTATATGAATAATCAACTGGAAGGGTATCAGGATAGATATATGAAGGGGCGGTCTTCTTCAGGGATGCGTGGAGAAGTCAATGATATGGCGCGAATATTAACCACGACCATGTTAAGTGCAGATGCATCATCGGTAGAATCTCAAAAGAATGAGATTGATAAAAAGATCACTAAAGCCAATGAGCACTACGAGAAAATAAAAGCGTCGATGACTAGCGCTGAAGAAATGCAAATGGTCAGTCAAATAGATGGCGCGTACACTACTTATTTAAATTATCAGGAAAAGGTACTGAAACTGCTATCGGCTGGTTATTTTCAGAATGCTAGCACGTATTCCAACACAGAGGGACAAGCGATTCAGAATGCCGTGTTAAACGCTCTGAACAGTCTCTCTGATTATAATGCTTTTATTATGAATGAAGAGAGTACGAAGGCCAACGAAGCTTATAAAAGTTCGACTCAGATGGTAGTTCTAATGATGATTATGGGCTTACTTCTCGGACTTGGAGTAGTTCTATGGATCATCCCAAGCATCACTCGGGGGCTTAATGTCGTTTCGATGATGATTACCAGCTTTGGCAACGGTAAAGTGAGGGCTATACGGCGTATAAAGGTTACTACTAAAGATGAAATTGGTGAGGTTGCTCTTGTCTTTAAAAAGATGGCTTTAGATCTTGAACAGAAGCAGCAAATGGAACAGGCCTATGCGCAAGCGCAGAATGACCAATCCTGGCTGAATGCGAATGTTGCTCGGGTGACGGAACTATTGCGAGGTGTTAGCTCCTTGGATCAGGTCTCACAGACCTTCATCAATGAGTTTACCCCTGTGCTGGGAGCACAGTTCGGAGCTGTATATTTAAAAGATGCCAATCGTCCTGATTTTTTACGAAGCAGTGGATACTATGCAGTAGATAATGATAAGAAACCTAAGGACGGGTTTGTGATTGGTGAAGGGCTTGTAGGGCAAAGTGCGCTCGATATGCACCCGATCAGACTGGAGAAAGCTCCTGAAGACTATTCATCCGTTAAGTCCGGATTCGTGGATGCACAACCTGGATATATTTCTATCCATCCGCTTATTTTTGAAGACGAACTGCTAGGCGTAGTAGAATTTGCTTCATTCCAACCTTTTAGCAGTTTGAAAAATGATTTGCTGCAACAACTCGCTAATAATTTAAGTATTATTTTTAATAATATTAGCCGTCGTTTGATTGTGGAGAAGTTGTTGCGTGATTCACAAGCTCTTACGGAAGAGCTGCAGTGTCAGTCGGAGGAATTACAGACTCAGCAAGAGGAATTGCGTCGTTCCAATGAGAACTTAGAAGAGCAGACGGATGCGCTTAAACGTTCGGAAGAACTACTCCAGCGTCAGCAGGAAGAACTGGAGCATTATAATACGGAACTTATTGCCAAGACCCGCGCTTTAGAGGAACAAGTGCAGGAGGTTGAAGAGAAGAAAGACGAAATTGAGCATGCAAAAATTCAATTAGAGAAACAGGCCAAGCAATTATCCGTTACTAGTAAATATAAATCAGAGTTCTTGGCGAATATGTCTCATGAATTGCGAACTCCGCTCAACAGTCTCTTGATCCTATCGCAGCTACTTACGGAGAATAAGGATGGCAACTTGTCAGAGAAACAGGTTGAATTTGCACATACGATTTATATGTCAGGTGCAGACTTGCTTAAGATGATTGATGAGATTTTGGACTTATCCAAGGTTGATGCTGGCAAAATGGAACTGAACCAAGAAGAAATTAAATTAACGGAGCTGAAGAGCTTTGTGAAGCAGAATTTTGCTCCGCAAGCGCTCAAAAAGGGACTTTCTTTAAGAATTACCTTTAACGAGCCGCTGCCAGATAGTGTCATTGCCGATGGTCATCGGTTGAAGCAGGTGCTAAGAAATCTGCTTTCTAATGCCTTTAAATTTACGATGGAAGGATTTATTGAGTTCTCGGTTAGCCAAGCAGATGACAATCTTATTCCGCTAGATCTGCCAAGTGAAGTTGAATATATTGCTATTGCTGTAAAGGATAGCGGAATTGGTATTCCGGCAGATAAAACTGATATTGTGTTCGAAGCCTTCCAACAGGTGGATGGAACTACCAGCCGTAAATTTGGAGGGACAGGCTTAGGCTTGTCTATTAGCCGTGAGTTAGCGCGTTTAATGGGTGGAGCTATTGTGCTGGAATCCCGTGAGGGTCAAGGTAGTACCTTTACTATGTATTTGCCGGTTATAGGGAATTATAATAAGCAACCTTCAGTAATAGAAGCTGCTGCTTCTAGAGAGGATGTAACCTTCGAAGAATATATCGGAGATATGACTCCAACCCTTGTACCAACACCAGTCCATGAACCTATTCCACAATTGATGATCGATGATGACCGTGATCATTTGACTGCAAATGATAAGGTTCTGCTTATTATTGAAGACGATGAGAGCTTTGCGAAAATATTGCTGGATATGGCTCATGGCCGCAATTTCAAAGGACTTGTAGCCCTTCAAGGCGATACTGGACTGCAGATGGCGAAGACTTATCTACCTGATGCGATTATTCTAGATATTCAGCTGCCTGTTATGGACGGTTGGACCATCCTTAGAGAGTTAAAAAGTGCATCACAGACCCGCCACATTCCTGTCCATGTCATCTCTGTGAATGATGAAGTGAAGCAGGGACTTATGATGGGGGCTATGGCTTATTTAAGAAAACCATCTTCTAGAGAGGCTCTAGAGCGGGCGTTCTCCCAAATCGAGAATTACACCTCCAGTACGTTGAAATACTTGCTGATTGTTGAGGATGATGAAATTCAACGTCGTTCAATCATGGAATTGATCGGTCACGACGATGTGGCCATAACCGCAGTTTCAACTGGCGGGGAGGCACTGAGTGAGCTACGGAAGCAGAGATATGATTGTATGGTTCTGGATCTGATGCTTGAGGATATGACAGGTTTCGATCTGCTGGATCAAATTCGAGATGATGAGGAATTAAATGATCTACCTATTATTATTTATACGGGTAAGGATTTGGATGGCAAAGAAGAGACGCAGCTGCGCAAATATGCGGAATCAATTATTATCAAGGATGTACGTTCTCCAGAACGGTTATTGGATGAGACTACGCTGTTCTTGCACCGGGTAGAAGCAAATCTTCCGGAAGATAAACGTAAGATTCTGCAGAAGCTCCATAATAAAGAAGAATTGTTCGAAGGAAAGAAAATACTGCTCGTCGATGATGATATTCGCAATGTCTTTGCGCTCTCCAGTGTACTCGAAGAGTATCACATGGAAGTGAAGTTTGCGGAGAATGGACGCGAGGCGCTGGAAATGCTGGTAGAGCAAGAAGATTTTGATCTTGTATTAATGGATATGATGATGCCGGAGATGGACGGATATGAGGCTATGCGCCGGATCCGCGAGATGCCGCAGTATCAGAAACTTCCTATTATTGCGCTCACCGCCAAAGCTATGAAAGAGGATCGTGCCAAATGTATTGAAGCTGGAGCCTCCGACTATATGAAGAAGCCAATCGCAACAGGTCAACTTCTATCTTTAATGCGAGTCTGGCTGTATTCGTAACCTCAATATTGGGGTAATACTTTAAAAGAACTAACAAAAAGCCATTCTTCAAAAGTACGGCGTGTTGATAAGGGAGTCGGGATAACAATGAAAGCAATAGAACACGGATATGAGGAGCAGCCCGTTCTGGCGGGAAGTGACGAACTGGAGCAAATTGAGATTGAGCTGCTTCTTGATGGGGTACACCGTTTATATGGCTATGATTTCCGGAATTATGCGTTGCCTTCATTAAAACGACGCATCTGGCATCATGTTCATGCGGAGAATGTACTCACCATATCCGCGCTGCAAGAGAAGGTTCTGCATGATCGGGCTTGTTTTGAACGATTTGTTTACAGTCTCTCTATTCCTGTTACTGAAATGTTCAGGGATCCAGGATTATTTCTAACTTTTCGCCAGAAGGTAGTTCCTTTGTTAAGAACCTATCCCTATATTCGTATCTGGCATGCCGGATGTTCCACTGGGGAGGAAGTTTATTCTATGGCCATCCTGCTACATGAAGAAGGGCTTTATGATAAAGCTCGAATTTATGCCACAGATATGAATGAGCGTTCTTTACAGCAGGCTAAGGAAGGCGTTTATGATATTAGCAGAATGAAGCAATACACAAAGAATTATTTGGAGGCAGGAGGTACTCGGGCATTTTCCGAATACTACACTGCGAAGTATAACTCAGTCATTTTACAACCGTATTTACGCAAAAATATTATTTTTGCTGAACATAATTTAGCTACTGACACTTCTTTTAATGAATTTAATGTTATTTTCTGCCGAAATGTAATGATTTATTTCAATGATGAGCTTCGTGATCATGTTCACGGGTTGTTTCATGAAAGTCTCAGTCGCTTTGGAATCCTTGTTCTGGGCTCTAAAGAGTCTATTCACTTTACGAAATATAGCGATTGCTATGAATCTTTAGACAGAGTGGAGAAAATATACCGTAACATAAAATAACGCATGAAGGAGGGTGGTCCTATGGGGTTTCAAGAACCAATTCATATACTACTAGTCGACGACCGTCCTGAAAACTTGCTGGCGCTGGAGGCGGTACTTGAGAGCCAGCATTACGAGCTAGTCAAAGCCACCTCCGGTGAAGAGGCACTGCGGTGTTTGTTAAGGTATGATTTTGCTGTCATCGTACTGGACGTACAGATGCCAGGTATGGATGGGATCGAAACCGCAAAATTGATCAAAGCCAGAGAAAAAACAAAGGATATCCCCATTATTTTTATCTCTGCGAACAGCAAGGAAGCGGAGCACTTATTCGCTGGTTATTCGGCAGGGGCTATTGATTATATGGTCAAGCCGTTCATTCCACAGATTTTGAACTCTAAGATACAAGGCTTTGTCGAAATGTACATCACGAGTAAGAAACATCAGACTCAAACCATGCTGCTGCAGCAAAAGACGAAAGAACTGGAAATTATTAATAGTGAGCTTATTAAGGCAAAAGAAGAGGCGGAGATTGCCTCTAAAGCAAAGTCGGAATTTCTTGCTATGATGAGTCATGAGATTCGTACACCTATGAACGGCGTAGTTGGCATGATCGATCTATTAATGGAGACGGATCTTACTTCTGAGCAAAAGGAATATTCGGAGATCATTCGGAAAAGTGCCGACACGTTGATTACGGTAATTAACGACATTCTTGATTTTACTAAAATGGAATCCGGAAAAATGGAAGTTGAAGAGCACTTATTTGAACTTCGAAATTGTATTCAAGAGGTGTTCAGCCTCTTCTCGATAGAAGCGGGAAAGAAGAACCTGGAGCTCGCTTATTTTATTGATCAGAAATTGCCTCGGCTTTTATATGGGGATATGGCTCGTTTACGCCAAGTTCTAATTAATCTGATCGCTAACGCAGTTAAATTCACAAATCAAGGTGGGGTCTATCTAGTCGCCTCGATCAAGAGTGTTGCGGATCATAAGATGGAAGTTGAATTCACAATTATGGATACGGGGATTGGTATTTCTCCGGAGAAATGTGACCGATTATTTGAGCCCTTTTCGCAGCTTGATTCTTCCATGACACGGAAATATGGGGGAACAGGTCTGGGACTAGCTATATGTAAATCTCTTGTCGGAATGATGGGCGGAGAAATTCGGGTAGAATCGATGGAGCAAAAAGGAGCCACTTTTATCTTTACGATTCAGGCATCCATGCCAGGAGAAGATTTGATAGGTGGATATCAAGAAGAGGAATCCACGCATCCTGTTCCCAATCAAGAGGGGAGAAGTAGAATCCTTGTTGTGGATGACCATCCGATTAATCAGCGTCTAATGGTCAGCATGCTGGATAAGCTGGGCTATGCGGCCGATATGGCTGAAGATGGTCAACAGGCTGTGGATATGGCGATTAAACATCCTTATGATTTTATCTTTATGGACCTTCAAATGCCAGTGATGGATGGCTTAGAGGCGACCGCTCAAATTCGTCGAGAGGGTGGTCCTGCTGCCGAGAAGACCATTATCATTGCAATGACGGCGAACGTCATGGAAGGGATTCAGAATCGCTGTAAGGCCTCTGGAATGGATGATTACATCAGCAAACCGCTGAAGATGAGTAGTATAAAACAAATTATTTCTCGATATTCTAGCAACGACAATGTATTAGTAGAACCTGATATATCTATTTTCCAAGCGTAATCTAGTATTTACCAATCTGTTTTTTTAACGTTATCTGATTCAAAGGTATATCATTAAGGTTATTAATATAGAAAATATTTGTTCAGGAGAGATCGTCTAATGAATACGCATAAAAGTAACAAGTTCCATGCTAAGACAGAAACCAAAGGGAATGTATGCACAGTTTTCCTGAGTGGTGAACTTGATTTATCAGTTGCTTCCGATTTCCGCCTGGTTATGGAGCCACTTGTGGGAGATACCAAACTAGATCTAGTTATTAATCTAAAAGAATTAAAATACATCGATAGCACAGGGATTGGTATTCTACTTTCGATCCTGAAATCAAGACAAGGAATGGACGTTAAGTTTATGGTTGAGGATGTTCCTCCACAAATTCAGAAGCTGTTTGACATGACTGGTATTTCCAAGTTTTTTGCCTCCCAAGAGAATTCCCACTAGGAAAGGATAGAACAAAGAATGAGTGATGATGTGCAAAAAGTAATTCTTCAGTTGCCTGCTAGCGCAGAGTATGTGGATATTGTTAGGTTGAATTTATACGGCATTGCCTCGAAAATGGGTTTCACCTATGAGGATATAGAAGACATGAAAGTGGCAGTGTCAGAGGCGTGTAACAATTCAGTATTATATGCTTATGGCCAAAAAGACGGAGTAGTAGATGTTATTTTTGAGGTAGAGGAAAGCTCCTTATCCATTACAGTCAAAGACGAAGGGGAGAGCTTTGACGGCTTGGACAAGTCTAATGAACGTATGACACTGCACGATAAGGAGTTAAGTGACGTTCAGGTTGGCGGGTTAGGGTTCTACTTAATGCAAGCGTTGATGGATGACGTTAGTGTCGTAAGTGAAGCCGGAAAAGGGACGGTGGTAACTTTGAAGAAGCACCTTAATTTTAGCGAGGAGAAAGTATGAGTGACAAAGTGACTCCCCCCGAGTCCATGAATGAAGCAGTCACCCAAATTTGGGAGTATCAGCAGACCAAGGATAACGATCAGGCGACGTTGCTGATACAGAAATATGAGCCTATGGTGAAAATGGCTGCTGGGAAAATTTCCCGTAATCGCCCCGACTTGTATGAGGATTTATATCAGGTCGGGCAAATGGCGCTCATCCGGTTACTGCAGCAATATGATATCAGTCTCGGAATCCCTTTTGAGCCCTATGCGATGAAAAGCATGATTGGACATATGAAGAATTATTTGCGTGATAAATCTTGGTACATACAGGTTCCTAGACGGATTAAAGAAAAAGGAGCGCTTGTTCAACACGCGATTGATGAACTTACAGTGAAGCTTGAGCGTTCTCCTGCGGTCGATGAGATCGCTCATTATCTTGATCTGTCTGTTGAAGAAACTGTAGAAGTACTGGCAGGCAGAGAATGTTACCATTACGTATCTCTAGATTCACCGCTTTCTCAAGAGGAGACTGGAGCTACGCTAGGGGAGCTTATCAGCTCTGATGCGAACGATTACGAGACTGTAGAGAAACGAATGGATCTGCAGCAAGCACTAGGACAATTGAAGGAGCAAGAGCAGCAAGTGTTGCTGCTAGCCTTCCAAGATGGTCAATCCCAGCGGGCAATTGCTCAGAAGCTGGGGGTTTCACAGATGAGTGTTTCACGGATACAGAAGCGGGCCACTGAGAAGTTAAAGCAGATTATGGCCAACTCATCCTATTGAGCTCCTTTATGTGTAATATACATTACCTGGATTTGAATTCTACTGTTCGACGATAAGGACATGCCTCTCTCTGTGCCTGGAGAATAGCATGTCCTTTATTTGTGTTCCATAACGCCCTTACCCCGCTTGTCCGGCTAACCCTGAAGGATTAGACAGACAAGCGGGGTAAGGGGGAGCGGTGATAGATGGGCGATAGATAGCCCAGTTGTTAGCTGTTCGCATCGATGTATTTTTTGATCTCGCCAAGGTACTCACCGATCACGGGAACATCAAGAAATAGGCTAAGAATGTAGCCCAGAACACCAAGGACTACGAACGTTCCGAGAGATAGGCCGAGACCTCGGGATATACCGGCCATCAAGTTTGTGATAATTCTTTTTTTGGGATCTGAGTAGTTATCAAGGATGTCCTTAAATTCTGATTTTTCTAGTGAATCAGCAATCTTGTCCAGACGATTGTTTAAGCGTTTGACCTCATGACGTAATTCGAAAGGATGTTCATCAATTTCATATGCTTTTGTTTGGCTATTTGATTCTCCCATGGAGCACCCTGCTTTCTGTAGCCCGATCGGGCATTCATTAAGGATCTATTCAATCAGATGAAACTTTATATAGGGTATAACTAAACAACAGCCAGCTGCGGACAGCTGGCTGTTGTCGGATGAAATGATAGCTGTATTATGCCGCAGATTAGTAACTGGATTTATAGGAGGATTTAACATCCTCTTTCGCATCTTTAGCCTCATCGGCGACTTCTTTAGAGGATGCTTTGGCTTCGTCAGCCACTTCTTTAGAAGCGTCTTTAACATCAGAGGCTACATTATTTGAGGCTTCACTTACAGTGTCACCAATTTTGCTGCCTACGTCTTGAAGGGTAGCGGCAATTTGCTGCTTGCTGTCACTGACAGTAGTGTAGATATCAGAGGCTTTGACTGAAACCGTACTAGCCAGATCGGTTGCTTTTTCACCTACCGTTGTGGCAATGGCTTTGGTCTTGTCAGTTACGACACCAGCAACTTCTTTGGTTTTGTCAGTAGCAAGCGTAAGTTTATCGGACAGATCACTGCGCATTTCACGACCAGGCTTTGGTGCAAATAATAGGGCTGCTGCAGCACCTATTAAGCTACCAATAAAGATGCCTTTGAAAAAGTTGCTTCCGTTTTCTACTTCATGCTCTACTTTATGTTCTACGTTACTCATCACCAATCACTCCTTATAAGTTATCTTACTTCGTATTTAAACTTTGGCGTATAGGCTGAAACAATTGATGAGCAAGGCGTAGATGGCGAGGGGCTCTTGTTATGGACTATTTATTAACAGCTTGGAATACCGCATAGCCGAATTCGGGCAGATTCAGATGTAGTAATGATGTGAATTTTTCTGTTCGCTTCTGCGTCTCTAGGTTTACCCATATAGCGTCCATCCCGGGTACAGGAATGGTGGCGTCGACTAACACCTCTTCATTGTTGAGCACGATTAAGAAGCGGTTATGTTCGTCCCACCGTTCATATACAAGCAGACTTGGGTGGTCCGGGATATCCAGCGATTTAAAGCCGCTACTACGGAACGCAGTATGCGACTTACGAAGACCGATCATCCAGCGATAGTATTCGAACAGTTCCCTGTTCTGTTTCTGGATGTCCCACTCCATACATTTACGATTATCTGGGTCATATTCACCTTCCATACCGATTTCATCGCCATAGTAAATACATGGTGCTCCCTGAAAGGTCATTTGGAACAAAACGGCCAGTTTTAATCTCCGGATGTCACCACCGCAAAGGGTCAGGAAACGAGTTGTGTCATGGCTGTCTAATAGATTAAAAGTGGCCTCTGTAATTTGCTGCGGGTAATTTGCTAGCATAGTAGCAATCGATAGAGAGAATTGTGAAGCATTAATTTGTCCGTGAGCGAAGAAATTAATCTGAATATTGGTTAGTGGGTAATTCATAACGGCGTCAAATTGATCGCCAAGTAGCCACGGCAAGGAATCATGCATAATTTCGCCTACAAGATAGGCTTCTGGATTAATGCTTTTGATCGTATTACGGAATTGTCGCCAGAACGTATGAGAGACTTCATTCGCGACATCAAGCCGCCAACCGTCTACACCGATTTCCTCAATCCAATAACGACCAACGTTCAACAGATAATCTCTGACTTCAGGATTCTCAGTGTTGAATTTTGGCATGATAGGCTCGAATGCAAATGTGTCATAGGTGGGAATTCCGTCGATGACTTGTGGTGGCCACTCACGCACATGAAACCAATCGGCATAACGGGAAGAGCGCCCGTTGGTGAGCAGATCAACAAATGGCGGAAAGGTATGGCCGCAATGATTAAAGACACCGTCTAGAATGACGCGGATCCCTTTGGAATGACAGGCGTCGACAAGTTCTTTTAGCAAAGCGTTGGTTCCCAAATGAGGGTCCACCAAGAAATAATCCTTTATATCATATTTATGATTGGTGGTTGCCTCAAACAGAGGATTGAAATAGATGGTGGTAATGCCCAATTCACAGAGATAATCCAAATGATCTAGTACACCTTGCAAGTCTCCTCCGAAGAAATTCCGGGGACTCGGCGTACCGCCCCAATCCAGCACATCTGCCGGATCGTTAGTAGGATCGCCATTTGCGAAACGCTCCGGAAAAATTTGATAAAATACTGCATCCTTCACCCATGCTGGAGGGGAGTGTACATCTTCACGGTTCAAGAAAGGAAAGTCGAATAAGCCCTCATATATTATGACTGGAGGCTCTGAGAAGAAGCCTTTTTCCAAATAATAAAGGACCTCATCTTTGTTATAAAGTGCAAAATAGTAAGTGAGTCTGCGATAAACAGGACGGACCGCAGCCTGCCAATAATCGAATAAGCTGTCAGAAGCCATGTGCTGCATGGGAATAACCTCATGGGTTTTGTCCCAACCGTATTTATCTCCGCAAAAAAGATCAATCTGTGACACGTTATCCCGTTTTGTTCTTATGCGAATATGCAGTGTAGACTCATCGTAGGCATATGACCAATTCTGCCCCATGCGATGATAAACGGCTTCTTGTTGAATCATAATCAATTTCCATCCCTTCGCGGCATGTAAACGCAAAAAAGGGCCAACCTCATGATAATCAGAGGTTGAACCCTTGGCGGTTTCATTGCCTTTAAATTTTGTCTGAATCTTATCATACCCCTCAAGATTAAAGCAATAGATTATTTCACATGAATTCACAATATGGAATATTTAGTATGTAGTTAAAAAAAGGAGAAAATATAAGGAAAAACAAGAAAAGTGCTATTAAATCACCCCATTTGGATCTATACTCTGATTGCAATCCAAATTATGGGTATTATAGAATGAGGGCGAACGAACTTGATTTTTCTTAATACGCAAACAAATTAAAGGCACTGTTACCTAAAAGGTACAACCTCGGCACTTTGTGCAAATGAGGTTGTACCTTTTTTGCATGCTCTTTTTCTATGCGTGTTAGGTCTGATCACTTATGAATAAAGGGGAGATGAGCAAATGAAGAAGAGTAAACGATCTAAAATGCAAGCGGTATCATTTAGTTTGACCCTGAGTCTGCTGTTGGCATTGACGGTTACGGCTTGCGGTTCAGGCAATGGGAACTCTACGGCTCAGCCGAATTCAAGCCCGAATTCCACAGTGAACGAGCCGGGGGGAACTACAAATGAGACGAATCCCGCCGAAGAGGAGCTGAAACCGGAAGCTGGGGCCGAATTAACGGTCTGGGAAGCCAAGGAGCAGGTTGAGTACATGAAGCAGTTAGCCGCTGATTTCGAAAAAGAATACGGCGTTCCTGTCAAGGTTGAGGAAATGGCGGGCGGCGATCAGGGAACAAGGTTGGCGACAGATGGCCCGTCCAAACTAGCCGCTGATGTGTTGACTCTCCCGCATGATCAGATCGGTCAGGCTGTCAAAGCGGGATTGCTTTTGCCAAATGATGTGTTTGAGGAAGAAACGAAATCAACTATGGTGGAGACAGCTATTCAGGCATCGACTTATGACGGTATCCTGTACGGTTATCCTAAATCGGTGGAGACCTATGCGCTGTTCTACAACAAGGATCTGATATCCGAAGCTCCAAAAACCTGGGATGATGTGATCGCTTTTGCCAATACGTACAATAAGCCGAAAGAGAACAAGTTTGCGATCATGTGGGAATTCGTCGGGTATTACAGCTATCCATTCATTGGCAGCTTCGGCGGATACATTTACGGTGACAACAATACGAATGTCAAGGATATCGGCTTGAATAATGAAGGCACCGTCAAAGGATTTACTTTTCTCCAGAGCTTAAAAGGAATTCTGCCATTGAATGCAGGAGATATCACCTATGACGTTAAAACCCAATTGTTTCAGGAAGGCAAGCTGGCAATGAACATCGACGGGCCATGGTCTATAGCGATGTTCAAGGATCATATCAACCTTGGAGTGGCACCTCTTCCGAAGGGACCTGATGGTCAAGACAGCATTTCTTTTTCCGGAGTTAAATCGTATTATGTCAATTCCTATACGGTATATCCGGTCGCAGCTCGCCTGTTCGCACATTTTGCAAGCAACAAGGAGAATCAGCTCAAGAACTTTGAAATGACGGGTGCGATTCCTGCGAACATTGAAGCCGGAGAAGCGCCGGTAATCAAAGATGATCCGATTATAAGTGGATTCTTCGAGCAATTCCAACACTCCGTGCCGATGCCTTCGCTATCGGAAATCAAATCCGTCTGGGAACCGCTAAAGGCAGCATTTGTATCCCTGTGGAACGATCCGGGTCTTGATGTTAAGCAGACGCTCGATAAGACTGTATCAACGATTCAGGCCGATCTGGATTCGAAGTAAAGGACAGGTGATTTGAGCTATGCACAAAAAAACAGGTGCAGCGCTACTCTCGGCTATTATTCCGGGACTGGGCCAGTTCTTCAATCGACAGTGGCTGAAAGGATTAGTATTCCTGCTGGTGGGGTCTGCTGGAATCTATTTTATTGCTCATGATCTAATGGGGTATTTGCGGGGGTTGATCACACTTGGTGAATTTCCAAGCCGTATGGTCAAGGTAGGTAAATTAACCCGGATGGTGGAGGGCGATCACTCCATTTTTATGATGATCAATGGTCTGATGTCATTGCTGGCGCTGCTGTTTTATACAGCTTTTCATTTACTGAATATCAGGGATGCCTTTCTAGTTGGAGCTGCGCGGGACCGGAATGAGCCCATTCATTCATTCGGTGAATCGCTCAGACATATGGGGCGTAGAAATTTCGCTTATCTTGTACTTGCGATTCCTTTTGTGGCAGTGGTTTTTCTGACGATATTGCCGCTTGTTTTTTCGGTGCTACTGGCGTTTACGAACTATGCCGACCCGATTTTACCGCCTGCGCATCTAGTAGAATGGGTGGGTTTCGGTAATTTTAATAAAATGCTAAGTTTGGATGTATGGAGTTCAACCTTCGGCGGAGTGCTGACTTGGACACTGATCTGGGCGATTATTGCTACTGCGACGACTTATATTGGAGGTGTGCTCATCGCCGTACTTATTCACCAGCCCCGTGTTCGGTGGAAAAAGCTTTGGCGTACACTGCTGATCGTTCCCTTTGCTATTCCTAATATGATTTCTCTGCTCGTCATGCGTAATATGTTCAATAATCAGTTCGGACCGATCAATAGTTATGTAAGAGCTTTGGGATTGGAGGGGGTGGCCTGGCTGACTAATCCTTTCTGGGCAAAGGTCACCGTAATTCTGGCTAATATGTGGATCGGAATTCCGGTTACCATGATTCTGGCTTTTGGGGTACTGACAACGATTCCACGGGATATGTACGAAGCTGCTGAAGTGGACGGTGCTGGGGCATTCTACAAATTCCGCATGGTTACACTGCCTATGGTACTGTTCGCGACTGCTCCAATCCTGATCATGCAGTTTGCCGGTAACATTAATAGCTTTAACGTCATTTACCTGATGACCAACGGAGAACCGGTTAATCCGGATTACCAGTACGCGGGCCATACCGATCTGCTGGTGACTTGGCTCTACAAACTGGCGCTTAACCAATCGCAATACAGCTTTGCTTCCGTAATCGGGATTGTCATCTTCCTGCTGGTCGCGACCTTCTCCATCTGGAGCTACCGCCGAACGCGATCCTACAAAGAGGAGGATATGATTGCATGAAGCCAAAACTGTCAGAAGCGTTTAAAACGATTGGAAGCCATTTGCTACTGATTGTGCTCAGTTTTATTAGTCTTTTTCCAGCGTTTTGGATTATTATGTCTTCATTCAAGACGGGAAACAGTTTGTTCAGCGACTCGTTGATTCCTAAAAATTTCACGTTCATTCATTACAAGGAACTGTTTGAGCAAACTAAATATTTGATTTGGTTCATGAATACACTAAAGGTTGCAGCGCTGTCTACGCTACTTGGCACTTTTCTGCTGCTGTTGACTTCGTATGCCATCTCTCGCTATCGGTTCACGGGCAGAAAAACGACACTGACCGCGCTTCTAGTTCTGCAAATGTTTCCGGGATTCATGGCTATGATTGCAGTTTACGTGCTGCTGAACACGCTTGGGCTACTGAATTCCCATTGGGCACTTGTGCTTGTATACAGCAGTGGCGCCATTATCACCAATGTGTTTGTGGCTAAAGGTTTTTTTGATACTATTCCTAAAAGTCTGGAAGATGCTGCGCGGATGGACGGGGCGAGTCATATGAAAGTTTTTCTCTCTATAATGATCCCGCTGTCCAAACCGATGCTTACCTATGCCAGTCTTATGATATTTAATGGCTGCTTTGTGGATTTCATATTCGCTGACCTTGTATTGCGTACGGAAGAGACGAGAACGCTCGCTGTCGGGCTTTTCCGGATGGTGAATCAAAGCAATTCGACCGAATTCACATTGTTCGCCGCCGGAGCGGTGCTGGTTGCTCTCCCGGTCACGCTACTGTTCATTTTCCTTCAGCGATTCCTGGTGGACGGTCTGACCGCGGGTGCAAGTAAGGGTTAGTTCGATTTGCGCTCCCACTCTACAGCAGTACTGAATTCTATAAAAACCACTTCCTATTCAGAAGAGCAAGAATCTGATGCGGGAGTGGTTTTTTAATTTAAAAGCTTCATTTATGTTCCTGTCATTCAGGATTTATTGCTGATGGAATTGTTTTTGTGTGGTTTCTAAAATCTTCTTGGTGTGGAGAGGATTGAAGAATGATGAAAATAGGAGTAGAATTCCTCATGGAACTAACACTTAAGGGAGTTTGTGATGTACAAAAAATCCCCCGAGCACGGGGTTATTTTCTAGCATTTATTAAATGTAGAATCCTAATAAATCCTTGTGAGTTATAGAGCAGCAAAGAGAAAAGAGGAGAGTTACCATGGAAACAGTATTAGTACGAGAATATCGGT
Source organism: Paenibacillus sp. FSL F4-0236 (assembly GCF_038000135.1). Lineage (NCBI taxonomy): Bacteria > Bacillati > Bacillota > Bacilli > Caryophanales > Paenibacillaceae > Paenibacillus > Paenibacillus sp. FSL F4-0236. The sequence continues at coordinate 26,980 of NZ_JBBOBK010000002.1, read as the reverse complement.
CAGATTTGCTGGAATGTGTCCATAGCGGACATATTGCTATCGTAGGAGAACACGGGAACGTAAAGGGCTATGCAGGTGATCCTGAATTTGTATCCTTTACCCGTTCTGCGGCCAAGCCACTTCAGGCTATCCCAGGCATTCGTGGAGGAATCGTGGAGCATTATGGTTTTACACCCGCAGAGGTTGCCCTAATGACTGCTTCTCACCGAGGAGAGAGCTACCATGTTGCCGCGCTAGAGAGTATTTCCTCCAAGATTGGGATCGATGAGCAACAAATGATATGTGCCACTAGCTATCCACTGGATTATACGAGTAGAGAGAATGCCATTCGCGGCGCGGGCAAAAGAAAGTTCTATCATAACTGTGCGGGCAAGCACATGGGGATTTTATCGTATAGTAAGCTCAAAGGACTACCACTTGAAGAATACTCTCAGCCGGAGCAAACGGTTCAGCGTGAAATTATAGATACGATTGCTTATATGGCTGGTGTAGCACCAGACAGTATTGGTCTAGGTACGGATGGATGCGGTCTGCCGGTATTTGCCATGCCTTTGACAGCCTTGGCGACTGCGTATTTGAAATTAGCCAATCCTGATTTAATTGCTGACGAGGCAACTCGCAAAGCGGTCACTACGATCACTGCGGCCATGAATGCTCATCCGGAGATGGTTTCTGGGTCTGGACGCCTTGATTCAATCCTTTTGGAAGATGAAAATATTATTGCTAAGGGTGGATTTAAAGGGGTATATTGCTTCGGGTTGCGCCACGAGCGACTGGGCATTGCCTTCAAGATTCTGGATGGATCAGAAGAAGAGTGGGGACTTATTGTACAGGGGATTTTAAATCAGATTGGATACAGTCAGAAAAATACTTTGGAAAAGCTGCGTAATGCATTTTCAGGTGTGATCTACAATGATGGTGGTACACGGGTAGGTCATGCAGATACAGAATTTCAGCTTCATTTCATGAAATAGGAACTTAAAAAGGAGCCCCTCGCTGCGCATCCATCTCGGATTCGCAGCGAGGGGCTCCTTTTGTAAACGAAGAACAATTATTTCTGACGTAGACGGCCGAGTTCGGAGACGAGCGCTTCCACCTGAGAAATACTGAGTCTATCGCTGCCCATGGCTACCTCATAGACATCGAAGATATCTTCATATTTATCTACTGAAAAAGCGGAGGCTTGCATTGCAGCAGCACTTGCCATCTTCAGTTTGTTCTTGATGGCCTCGATCATATATTCAACATTTTCCTGACTAGGTTGTGTTAAATCCATAGGGTTATTAACATCCTTTCTGTACACTGATTCATGTATTTTACCATGATTGTGAGCTTGATCACCATTTTTTTGTCGGGCTCACAGAAATCATGTTAAATTAAAGGCATGAAATCAAAAATATCATCGAAGGGAGGAAAGGTATTGGCAATTAGAGAACAGGGAAGCGGTAAACGAAGCAAAGTGGACGATGTAGGATTGGTGTCCTTTTTTATGGAAATTGCAGCGCTGCATTCAGCTAAGAAAGTTACCTTTCTGTGTATCGGAACGGATCGATCTACAGGTGATGCTCTCGGTCCACTAACAGGCAGCAAACTTCTGGAATATGGCTTTCCACACGTAATCGGTACGTTGCCATCTCCTTGCGATGCAGATAATTTGGTGGCCAGAGTCGCTGAGATTCCATCTGAGCATATCATTATTGCTGTGGATGCTTGCCTAGGACCTTCAATAGCTCTTGGATATTACTTCGTTTCGAAGGAGCCGCTTCAGCCAGCACAATCGGTGGGGGTATGCCTTCCCGCAGTGGGGCATTATAGCTTGGCGGCGATTGTAGATATCAATGGTCCCAAGCCCTATCGGACGCTGCAGACGACTCCACTACATAGAGTTATGGTTATGGCCGAACAAATTGCCGCCGCAGCAGCAAAAGGGTTTGGAATTGGGCGTTAAGAATAGGATCCGGTTTCAAGGAGAGCTGTTTTGCTTAATAATAGATATTAGTTAATATATCTTAGTATTTTGGAAAGAGGGAAGCAGCCATGGAAAGAGTACGTTGTGACGGAAGCAATATTTGCTACAGTGATCAGGGGAAAGGCGAGGTTATTGTATTACTGCATGGCTTTTGCGGAAGTGCTGAATACTGGGAACAAATCATTCCCATCTTAAGCAGCGACTACCGAGTGATTGCTCCCGATTTACGTGGTCATGGAGCTTCAGAGGCTCCACTAGGCCCTTATACTATTGAACAAATGGCAGACGATGTTCTGGGCTTGTTAGATACACTAGAAATTTCTGAATGCACCATGCTGGGACATTCTCTTGGTGGGTATATTACACTTTCGTTCGCACAGCGGTATGCCTCTCGATTGAAGGGCTTCGGATTAATCCATTCTACTGCATATCCGGATAGTGAAGAAGCTCGGGAGAATCGATTGAAAAGTGTCAGCAGGATTCAAAATGAAGGCATTACTCCTTTTGTGGACAGCTTCGTCCCAGGAATTTTTGCTAAAGCAACCGCTACTGCATCACCACAGCTGCTGGAGCGAGCCAAAGAAATTGGTTACAAAACGCCTCCACAAGGAGCAGCGGGAGCTGCACTGGCGATGCGCGAGCGTCCAGATCGACGTGATGTGATCACAGCTACCACGTTGCCGGTACTACTTGTTGCTGGCGAGCAGGATGGACTGATTCCTGCGGAGCGCACCTTTACTTCGGATAAACCAAATATAACGCAAGCTACGATTTCTGGAGCGGGCCACATGAGCCTCTTTGAAGCTCCTGAACGGTTAGCTGAGGTTATCAGGGAATTCACCCAAGCTACGGTTAGTATTAACAGCCATTCGTGATCGCTGAAATAATAATTCAAAAAGAGGCAGCTCCGCGTCAAAGTAACTGGCGTGGGCTGCCTCTTTTTTAGGAGACTATTGAAATTTACGGATTCCCAATCCGGCAATAGCTATGATTGTTACGCCGCTAATGAGGCACGGCATTTAATGTCAATAAGTAGAAGGATTCTAGTCATTATTTTTCCCGGAATTGCTTTAGTGGCATAGCGTAGTGCAATGGTTTAAGATAAATGAATAAAACACATATAATACCTAGATACAATAGCTTCACAGTTACAGTATGGAAAAGGGGGAAGTTCATGTTCCGAAGAGACTATATTGTCCGAATGATTGAAGATATGACGGCGATGGTTGCAAAGGTTCTAACGCTGAAGCAAGAGCGGAAGACAACGGAAGCCTTATGGGAAATTGATGAGCTATTGAACCGACATTTTCCGCTGAACTCACGTCTTTTAAATTCACTATCTGTAGAAGATATTATAGATATGTTCCGGTTTAATGGTGTATTGGAGTCAGATAAGCTTCAAGGTGTAGCTAAGCTACTTAAGGAAGAGGGCAGCATTTATGCTGCAAATGGCGATCATGACGCGGCACTATTCAGAAGTATGAGATCGCTGCATTTATATTTGTACGCAGATTTGCACGGCGCTGATCGAGAAATGCTGCAGATGACAGAGGATATTAATGAACTTCTGGAGGAAGTCAAAGCGTATCGTCTTCCAGCCAAGACGGAACGGCTGCTTCTAGATTATATGGAGTCAATCGGACATTATAGTAAAGCGGAGGACAGTCTGTATCGACTATGGGAGCAGGGGGAAGATGTCTCACTGGAAGGTGATGAGCTGTACAGACGGCTGCTGCTTAAATCACCGGAAGAATTGGAACAAGGCTCGCTTCCTATCCATGAAGTGGAACAAGGATGGAAAGAGTGGCGCCGGATCACAGAAGTTCGAAGGGAGTCGGAAGCCTAATGAATACCCCTTTATTTATTATCGATGCCTTTGCAGGAAAAGCATATTCAGGAAATCCGGCAGCAGTATGCTTGCTGAAGCATCCAGTCGACGAGGCATTTATGCTTAAGACAGCAGCAGAAATGAACTTGTCAGAGACGGCATTTCTCTGGCCGGAGAATGATGGATATCGCCTGCGCTGGTTCACGCCCAAGGTTGAGGTTAATTTATGTGGCCATGCTACTCTAGCGAGTGCACATATATTATGGGAGGTGGGATTGCTGGATCCAGAGGTGGAAGCTAGATTTTATACACGCAGTGGGTTGCTTAGAGCTTCTCGTGCGGATGACCTCATCTCACTGTACTTCCCGCCTTATGAGCTTAAGTCTTCTCCTACAATTCCGGCTCTTATAGAAGCACTTGGTATTACAGAAGCAAATGTGGTAGAAACTATGCTATATGCTGACAATGTACTTGTACGGCTTGATCAGGAATCCCTAGTTCGCGAACTTAGCCCAGACTTTGGGGCTTTATCCCGGCTTGAAGAGCGAGCCTTTGCGGTTACTGCAGAAAGCTCCATCGAAGGCATTGATTGTGTGTCACGGTTCTTTGCACCGAAGATGGGGGTAAATGAGGATCCGGTCACAGGCTCAGCGCATACTGCGCTAGCACCTTTCTGGGCTAGTCGACTTAACCGTACGCAGTTGACCGCTTATCAAGCTTCCGAACGAGGAGGCTTACTTCAACTTGAGGTAAGCAAAGATCAGATTAAGATGTCTGGCCGGGCAATAACTATTGTTAGTGGAGAGCTGCATGTGAAGCCCTGATAGGCTACCTCTTGTAGAGCCGTGATATAATGGAACGATGATGGTTAGGAGACATAGATTCTCCATTTTTAATCCCGAAAGTGAGATGTGCGTTGTGGAATCTTTAAAAGCTCTTATTGAACAACTGATTAATGACCGTACCTTGATTATGGCTACCTTAAGCCAAGTACGTTACAAAGGGGAGACCTGTACGAAGGTACAGATTAAACCTGTCGAACTAAAAGGTAAGTTGCATTATCAGTTTGCGTCCTATATTGGTACAAAGGTTGAACATCGCAACGTACCGGCAGAATTAGCAGCGGAGGACATGACTCTTTTATTTAGAGAATCATATCGCCAAGGCTTGTTATGCACGGTGGAAGCGGATTATCAGGTGCTGATTAGCAAAAAATTCAAAGTATCCATCCTTACCAAGTCTCCAAGTAAAAAAGAAGAGCCGGATCTGGCACACAACCGCCGCAAGCGTTATGTGCTGGAGGATGGAGAACCTGTGCCATTTCTTGTGGAGCTTGGCATAATGAACAGAGAAGGAAAAGTGCTGGCCAAGCGATACGATAAGTTCCGGCAGATCAACCGTTTTTTGGAGATGGTTGAGGATGTGCTTGCCGATCTGCCAACGGGACGGCCATTAACGATTGTTGATTTTGGATGTGGTAAATCGTATTTGACCTTTGCTCTTTATCACTATCTGACCGTCCGCAAGAAGCGGGAGCTTAATATTATTGGACTTGATTTGAAAGCGGATGTAATTGAGCATTGTAATGAGCTTGCTGCGAAAATCGGTTATGATCACCTGAAGTTCCTTGTGGGTGACATTGCCGAGTACGATGAGCTGGATCAGGTAGATATGGTTATAACGCTTCATGCTTGTGACACAGCTACAGATGCTGCACTCGAAAAAGCAGTACGTTGGGGCGCCTCCGTCATTTTGTCTGTGCCTTGCTGTCAGCATGAATTGTTCGCGCAGATTGAGAATGAAGTAATGAGTCCGATGCTTTCACATGGGATACTTAAGGAACGTTTCTCTGCCTTGGCTACGGATGCTATCCGTGCCAAATTGCTCGATATGATGGGTTATAGCAGCCAGCTGCTGGAATTCATCGATATGGAGAATACACCGAAGAATATTTTAATCCGCGCAGTTAAAAGCTCGGGTGGTGATAACTCCGTCAAATGGCGTGAATACACCGCATTCCGTGATTTTATAGGGGCGAAACCTTACCTTGAGCGCGTATGTGCTGACCTGCTTCCGAGTGAAAGTTCGGTGGAGGGATAGCACGAGCAATTTTCCCCATCCGGCGGAATTCTCGAAAAATAGTTGTACATTATGCAATTACACTAGGATGCAGTAACGAATATCAGAGGTTAGTTGTACTTTTTGCAACTATATAGCTTTTTTGATGAGAATTGGGACGGTACAGCTCCTTCGTGGAGAGGTATCGTCCTTTTTGCATTCTAGTTTTGCGAAGGGGAAATGTGGAAAGGATAGAGATAACTTAACGAATATAGGGGTATCTAAATGGGAAGCGTTAACAGAGAGCGGAGTCTGGATTCAATAATCGTATATTTTAGTGCAGCCTTAGTCATCGCAGCCGGAGTAGGAGCTTGTTTGCTGCGTGGATTTTTTTTTACAGAGGAGATGTATCTCTTTCTGACCCTATGGTTTGTGATGTGTTCTGTGGCTTTGCTTTATTTGTACATTGGAGTAGGCAAGTGGAGAAGTAGCGCAGGGGGAGCAAGTGGAGTACGTAGAGCTTTGAAAATAATGTTGACTGCACCTTTAATAGTTCTATCACTCTATCTGATTCATTGGCTAAGAGATCCTCTTTCGGCACAGGGAACAATGAATGAAATATTACGGTGGGGCTTGTATGCTAGCTTTGCATTTTTGGTTTGTTTTTGCGCGTTGAATCGGGTGGGGCGTCAGCTTATCATTGCTGCGTGGTCTATTTTGGGCATATTCTTAAGCATAAGTGCTTTGCTGGCAGTGTGCGGGGTGGTAGAGTTACCTTTCGCTATAGCTTACAGCAATTCATCGGAAGTAAGCATTACAGGTGCCAGATTAGCAGGGGTGATGGAATATCCTAATGCCTTTGGTGCTGTGATGGCTGTTTTTCTACTGGAGCGGCTGTTTGCTGTCGCTGCTTATTATGAAAGACCTCAGAAGAGTGTGGAAGGATGCGATAGATTGGAGCGGCGAGAACCGCGAAGCACGGCCGCTGCGCTGCTGCGCTTGCTGCCGCTGTTTCCGTGCGCCGCCGCGCTGCTCCTCAGCGAGTCGCGCGGCGCGTGGCTGACGGCGGCTTGCGCCTGCGCCGCCGTTTTGCTCTGGAAGCGGCAGCTCATCGCGCCGCTTCTTGCCGCTGGCGCCGCGCCCGTGGTCGCCGCGGCGCTGCTCTACCGCCAACTGGCCCGTGCCGGGTTGGCGGTAGAGCCTTTGCCCGGCCTGCTGTTGCTGGCCGGGCTTTGGGCCGGCGCGTTGCTAGCCGGCCTATGGCTGTGCCGCCGCCAGCGCAGCGCGGCGGGCATTGCCCGAGCCGCCATGCTGGCATTGGCGGCAGCAGGTTGGACGGCGGCGGGCACCGCCGTCCTCCTGCACGTGCGCGAGCGGATCACCGGACCGTCATCGACGGTATCCGCGCGTGGTCTGTTCTACCGCGACGCCTGGCGGCTGGCGGTAGAGGCACCTTGGCTGGGGCGCGGGGGTGAGACTTGGCGGAGTTCATACCTCGCCGCCCAATCTCGCCCTTATGTTGGCAGCCAAGTGCATAACGGTTATCTCGACATCCTGTTGAACCTAGGATTTGTCGGCCTGGCAGCCATACTGCTTATGCTGCTAGCAGCAGGCTGGCTGCTGGCTAAGAGATCGCCGCGTCTGCTGCCGCCATTTTTGGTTATCGTTATGCATAGCGCAGTCGATTTTGACTGGAGCTACGGATTAATCTGGCTGCTGCTTTTTTGGCTGCCAGCACTTGCCCTGTCTGAATATGAGCAGAAACATCAATCTGCGAATACCCGCTTTACGTCCATAAGTTTGCTCACCACTCATTACGCATCCGCGAACCTCGGCGCCACTATCCCTGCATTCGCGAGCCTGTCACATCCATATCCCCGCCGACTATTTATCACTGTCGCCTGCTGCCTTTGTCTCATGCTATCTGTATTGTCTCTTCAGGCTGCACAAGGAGAGAGGTACTACCGGCAAGCAGTTCAGACGGTTGATCCCTCGGTGAAGGTAGATTTGCTAGAGCAATCACTAGCGTGGAATCCCCAGACTCCCAAAACAGCTGTAGCATTATCCAGGCTACTTACGGGTGAACAAAGTGTGAGTATACTCCAGCAGAGTTTGCAATATTCTCCGGATAATGCAAGTTTAAACTGGGAAATGGCTAGACGATGGATGTACAGTGATGATCCGGGAGCTGCATTATATTGGATACGTCGAAGTATTCAGCTTGATAAATACAACTCTGTTAAGTGGGTCAAAGGGATTGAAGGCATGCTTATGATGGGCCGGAAAAAGTTAGCGGAAGGGAATCGAATGGAGGCCATAAGCTGTATTGCCTCAGGGAACGAGCTTCTGCGGGAGTATAGAGTGTTGGCAGAATACGAGGGAAGTAAAGGTGAGCAGCATAATGACCGGAAGTTCCAAATAACAGAACAAGCCGACGACCTGAGTCGACGGCTTAGTGTATTGGCTTCACGATTTTAACTGACGTGAAATGATCCAAGAGTATAGAACAGGAACGAGAATAACAAGTACAAGAGCTGTAATAATAAGGGTCTGAGACAAGACGCCGCTCAAAAAGGCTCCCCCAAAAATAAGCAACCCGCCGATCATCCACATTCTTCCGGAAAGACGATGTGTTTTTCGCCACACCTCTGGGCTAGAGAGCGTCCATGCTGTGCGAACACCGAACAAATAATTATCTTTTACCTGTGGCATGTAGTTGCCGAGCGCAATAAACATCACTCCTAGGGCTCCTATAGCAATTTTACCCACATTAATATCTTTACCCAGACCGTAAGCAACCGTGAGCACGAGCATGAGATTAAAAAGCACCCCAATGGCGAGTCTGCTCATAGCATAGGCATTTTCGAACTTCTTATAATTTTCCCGTTTAGGATCGATGCTACGTGTGAATTGCATGATCAGCGGAAGCACAATACCCAGGATTCCGAACATAAAAATAGCTATGTTTTTATCCCAATACCGGTTGACTTTACCCGAAATTCCCCACTGCGCGGGCAGCTCCTGTGGCAGCTTGCCATAATTGATTAAAGCATAAGCTAATGAAGCTAAACCTAATATCACAATCAGTGTATCTTGCCATCTCCATTTAAAATCCTTCATCTTCAATCAGCCTCCTTCTCAGAATCCATACCACGGCTTTGTTTTCCGTCCAGTGATTTGCTTTCCGTCTCCGTTTGCTTTCCCGTACCTGTAAGCTCGAGCAACCAGCCAAGAACCTCTTCGAGAACCGTCGTATTTAATGAATACATAATGAATTGACCTTTGCGTTCATCCTGTACGAGATCGGCATGCTTCAGTGCATTCAGATGGTGAGAAATGCTTGGTTTTGACATGTTGAAAAAATCAGCAATTTCACCTGCGGTTCGGTCCTTCTCCCTTAGTAACCGAATGATTTGGCGACGGGTAGGGTCAGCTAGTGCTTTGAAAGACTCATTCATATTCCACCCACCATTTCGATATTTAGGTAATTGTCTAAATATATAATAACCATTCTTATTCTTATCTGTCAATGCGTATTCTCCTCATTTTGATTGAGAAAGAAATTGTCACCGAATCTTTGGATTTACCGCCGTTTGCGGCTATGCCCTTGCTAATACTAACTGTGGGCAAGTATTCGATGAATGGTTCGAAACATAGAAGCGGAGGAGAGGATATATGATGCTGACGAATAAGGTTGCAGTTGTTACAGGTGCGGGTTCTGGGATTGGGGAAGCAATTGCTCTTCTTTTTGCCCAGCAAGGGGCTAAGGTTATTGCTGCGGACATCCATCTGGGGGATGTTGAAGCGGTGGCCAAGAAGGCAGAACAAGGTCATGGCAACGGGGTGGTGTATTCTGTAAAGGCAGACGTTTCGAAGGAAGAGGATACTCAGCGAATGATTGATGCCGCAAGTACACAATTTGGTGGACTTCATATTCTCGTTAATAATGCGGGGATCATGGATAAAATGACCCCGGCTCATGAAATCACAGACGACTTATGGGAGAACGTAATTGCAGTGAACGTCACCGGACCCATGAGAGCCATTCGTAAGGTCTTACCGATTTTCATGGCACAAGAAGGTGGATGTATCATCAATGTAGCATCGATCGGCGGCTTAGAGGGATCACGTGCAGGAGTGGCCTATACTGCCTCCAAGCATGCTGTCATCGGTATGACTAAAAATGTAGGGTATCAGTACTCGAAGCTTGGAATTCGCTGTAATGCTATAGCACCAGGTGGGGTAAAGACGAATATTGATTTGTCTAATCCGAGTGCTTTTGGTAGTCAAAAGGCAGGAGATGGTATGGCGTCCATGCCGCGAACAGGGGAAAGCAGCGAGATCGCATCGATAGCTTTATTCCTGGCTTCAGAAGCTGCGAGCTTCGTGAATGGAACGGTAATAACGGCGGACGCCGGATGGACCGCTTATTAAACAGCTTTTACATTTTAGACAAACAGGTGTCCATTTCCATCTTCATTGCTGGAAGTGTACACCTTTTCTGGTTATACAGGTTGTTCTAACTCTTTTTAAGAGAGGGTCGATATAGGATAATGGCCTCGCCGCTGTAAGTAGATGTGATAAGGTTGCTTGTGCTAGAATAGGCTAAGAGAAACTGGAAAATAGAGCAGAGCGGCAGAGCTTTTAAAAATATAAGAAAGTATAAGTTTAGCATCTATACTTTATGTTCTTATATTTCTTGCTTAAACGCTAAGCGTCTTTATATAGACGCCAAAGATGTTTATGCTAGATACATAGCCATATTCTGCGGAAAAGGGAGGAGGAGTACGGTTGCATGTTATTTCTGATCTGATCTCAACATTGTTTGAATGGATTCAGAGTCTTGGTTATTTTGGGATTATGATCGGACTTATGATTGAAGTTATTCCGAGTGAAATTGTACTGGCTTTCGGTGGCTTTTTAGTATGGAGTGGAGATATTAATTTTTTTGGCGCCGTATTATTCGGTACGATTGGCGGAGTCATTGCACAGATTTTTGTATATTGGATTGGTCGTTATGGTGGCAGACCTGTTTTGGAGAAATACGGGAAATATATTTTCATTCAAAAGAAGCATATTGACCATTCGGAAGAGTGGTTCAATAAATACGGGACTGGCGTAATCTTTACAGCTCGTTTTATTCCGGTTGTTCGTCATGCCATTTCCGTTCCAGCTGGGATATCGAAAATGCCTTTAGGTAAGTTCACTTTGTTGACTACGCTTGCTGTTATTCCATGGAGTGCTCTGTTTGTATATCTGGGGATGACCTTGGGGAATAAATGGGAAGATATTGACAAAGTAGCAGCTAAGTATACCAACGAAATTATACTTGTAGCGATCGCTCTGATCATCATTTACTTTGTGTTTAAATGGTACAAATCCAAGAAAAAGGGGACTACAAAATGAAGCAGAATGTAGCTCAAAAGTTTGGAAAAGGCCTAACACCGCGCCAATTCGTAGAAAGTATGACGAAGAATCAACAGGCTTTTGAATCCTGGTATGAGAAGTTTAATTGGGAAGATGAGAGCGATAAGGAATATTTCGAAAGTCTGAACCATCGCGACGATTTGCGAGTACTTATCCTAGCAGCGGATTGGTGTGGAGACGTAGTACGCAATGTTCCTGCTGTATTCCGTATTCTGGAGACGGCGGGAATGAAGACAGAGGTATTTATTTTGGAAGAGAATCCGGAGCTTATGGATGATTTCTTGACCATGGGTGGCAGATCTGTCCCAGTCGTGATTTTTGCAGACACTGGAGGATATGTGCTCGGACATTGGGGTCCTAGACCAGAGCATGTGCAGCGTATAATGAGAGAGTTCAAACGTGAGAATCCTGATCGTGAGGCCACTGATTACGACAGCAAAATCGCAGAAGCACGTAAGGCTATGGGGCAAGCCTATGGGGAAGGAACGGAATATCAGGCAGTTATCGCAAAAGAACTGCGTAGTCTGATTTCCGGATTCTAAACTGATGCTAAATATACGTTCATTTAATCTGGGTCCGCTTCAAACGAATGCCTACTTACTGACAGGTGCGGATCCTGCGAAGGGTATCATCATAGATCCTGGTATGAATCCTGCTGCATTAGTGCGGAGTATCGAAGGAATGGAAATCGAAGCTATTTTGTTAACACATGCACATTTTGATCATATGGGCGGTGTAGACGAAATTCGTAAAGCTAAGAAATGCCCTGTTTATTTACATCCACTTGAAAGTGAATGGCTAAGCAGCCCCAAGCTGAACGGTTCACTAATGTGGTCGGAGGTGTCACCTCCTCTAGCTACAGATCCTGCGGAATATGATCTGGCAGAAGGGCAAGTTCTGCAGTTCATTGGACACACCTTCCGTGTGTACCATACACCTGGTCACTCTCCAGGCAGTGTAAGCTTCCTTTGTGGAAATGATCTATTCTCCGGAGATGTACTCTTTAAAATGGGAGTTGGGCGCACAGATTTACCTGGTGGTAGGGAACGGGATCTGTTCGATTCTATTCGTGGCAAGCTATACAAAATGGATGACGAAGTGAAGGTTTATCCAGGACATGGTCCACGGACAACCATTGGATTTGAAAAGATTCGCAACCCTTATGTTCCTCAATAGAAGTTGGTTCTAGTAGAACCGACAAAAACCGAGGAAGTTTTAATAGACAAAAGACTACAAAAGGACTAGAATGAGGTTAATTAAATGTAACATTAACCTCGCGAAGCACGCAGACTGCGGAATTAATCCCGGTTTGCGTTCTTTTTTTGTCTTCATATAGGCTTAAAAGCATGGAGGGAAATAGAATGGAGAAGAATATATACTACCCGCTGGACTACGGTTGGTATGACTCCAAGGAGAAATGGAACCATTTTTGCAGCAGTAATTGCCGTTTTTTTTCGGAGTGTTCAGGAAAGGGTGGCTTTTGTTCATCCATAGAACGTAGAGACATACAATTTGAAGATAAGGAACTTTGTAAGGGCTTGCTCCAGGAGGCCTGTGGGGTTTACGGGGGAGTATCGGTGGTTTCAGGAGGCGAACTTAGAAGAACGCCTCTTTTTTGGCATTTTCCGGCAAGGGAAGGGATAATTCAGCCCTGGCGGCGCAAGTTGTGGGATCTCAAAAAATAATTATTAAGCGGAATGAACGATTCATAATACATATTCGTACTACAAATAGAAAAGAAATCTTGAATGGAGGGGCAGATGAGCGATCAGTCGCTGGAGAGAATCAGACGGGCTCAGCAGGGAGATACTTCAGCACTGTCTTCACTGCTGCGAGAACACTATACTTTTTTATTCAAATATTTAATCAAGGTGACCATGGACCCGTTGCTGGCAGAGGATCTTGTACAGGACACCATGGTCAGATGTATGGAGAAGATCAACACCTATAACGGAACTTCTTCCTTTTCCTCTTGGTTAATCACAATTGCTACCAGAATATTTATTGATCGAAAGCGGCGCTGGAAGCGTGAAGCGGAATGGAAACAGCGGGAGCAACAGGAACAGGGGATCCGTTCGATTCGTTGGCGATTTGAGAGCAGGGGGGAAGAGTGGGGTGAAGTGCTGGATTCCCTCTCCAAATTACCTTCTGCGCAAAGAGTGGCTGTGCTACTGAAGCATTACTATGGCTATAGTTATGACGAAATTGGCGAAATCCTGCGAGTTCCTTCAGGTACAGTCAAGTCGCGTGTATCCCTTGGACTTAACCAACTACGAAAGGAGCTGAATGAGGATGGAGAAGGATAAAGATAAGGAGCCTGAGTTGTATTTGCATAAGCTTTCAGATGAGCTTGACCGGTTAGATGCACAATATAATGACATCACACCACCTTCATTACAGGAACTGGAGAGGTTAATGGTTGATGCCTCTGTGCATAGAAAGAGCATGGAACGTAAAGAGCTGCTGTTATTCTGGGGCATATCGTTGATCCTGATCAGCGTATTTCTATCCATTCTCGGTTCTGCACCGATGATCTATTGGATTATTCAAGCGCTTATTCCTATTGCGGGACTTAGTGCTCTAGGAATAGCGAGGATCAGGAGGAACAGAGAAGGTGCGCAAGAATGAATGAGCTGCAGGATGTGCCTCTATGGTTATGGTTTTGCATAGCGATAGCATTATTGCTGCAAGGGACATTGCTGTTCCGGGACGCAAGACGACGCGGAAGAAAAGCTTGGTTCTGGGGACTGTGGGCTATTACTACAGTTCCGTCACCCGCATTAGTCTACTTACTTGTTGTCATTCTTCCTGACCGACGTAGAAGGAAGAAGCAGTTGTAAAGCTTTAGTAAGAAGCTCGTTCCTTTCATCCTATTACAAGGAGTGGTACTTCATGGAAGAGGTAAAATGGGGTTTAATCATGCCGTTAATCATTCTGCAGGCTTTGCTTGCTATTATTGGACTGATATCTCTGGCCAAAGCGGATAACGTTCGTGGTCCAAAATGGATGTGGATTATTATCATTATTTGCGGAAATATATTAGGCAGCGTAGCTTATTTCACAATAGGAAGGAAAGATGTCTGATGTCACTCCTTCAAGTTACGAATTTGCGCAAAAGCTATGGGGCGCATGTTTCCGTAAATGATATAAGCTTTGAAATTGAGAAAGGACGGTGCGTCGCTTTACTGGGGCCTAACGGTGCTGGGAAAACGACCACACTTCGTATGCTGGCAGGGCTGTTAGAACCCACCTCTGGAATGATTTCATTTGAGGGGAGCCGTCCGGGAGCAGGATATCGCAGGGGATTAGGATATGTGCCACAGTCTCCAGCTTTTTATGGGTGGATGACTGGACATGAATATGTTATTTTCGCTGCAAAGCTTAGTGGAATGGGAACTAAAGACGCTACCAGCAGGGCATTGGAATCGCTTGAGCGTGTAGGGCTTAAAGGTGATGCTCGTCGCCGGATTGGTGGATACTCTGGCGGGATGAAGCAGCGGCTGGGTCTGGCTCAGGCGCTTGTGCATCGGCCTCGTCTACTATTGCTTGATGAGCCTGTATCTGCACTTGATCCGATTGGTCGCAGAGAAGTAATGGGACTGATGCGGGAAATACGTGAAGAGACAACTGTAGTTTTTTCTACACATGTGCTGCATGATGCAGAAGAAATTTGTGATGATATTATTTTAATGAATCAGGGCTTGATTGCTGAGAAGGGGTCTTTATCACAGCTTCGTTCACAATACAGCCTTCCTGTTATTCGTGTACGTACGGAGAAGCAAGAAAAAGCTATTCAGTGGCTGGAGTCTCTTGCTGCCAAACCGTTTGTACTAGAGACTCAGTTGTTCGGAGATCAGGCCATTTTTAATGTGAACGATGTAGACATGGCTCGTTGGACGATTCTGCAAGAAGCGGCGCAGCTCGAAATTCCATTGCTGCAATTTGAAGCGGGTTCTTCCACGTTAGAGGATTTATTTATGAAGGTGGTGGGAGTATGAGAAGCGCCTGGGTCCTTTATCGCAAAGAAATGCTCGAAATGACTCGCAGTTATAAGTTAATCTGGATACCTGTCGTTTTTATCATATTAGGCATTATGCAGCCGTTAACTACTTATTATTTGCCGGAAATATTAAAAGCTTCAGGTGATGTTCCCCCAGGACTGCTAGAGGGGTATGAAATACCGAGTGCCGCAGCTGTGATGGCGCAATCTCTGGGACAGTACGGAACGATCGGAATGTTAGTATTGGCGCTTGGCGCGATGAATGTTTTAGCTGGTGAGCGCTATAGCGGAACTATGGAATTAATTCTGGTAAGGCCGGTTTCTCCGGCCGCAATAGTGTTCGCTAAATGGGCAGCGCAACTGACCCTGTTGATCGTTGCTCTTGGATTGGGTGCAGCGGGCGCGGCTTACTACACGGAGCAGTTGATTGGTTCACTATCTTGGGGCGATGTTATCGCAGCTTCTGGAGTATATAGTTTATGGTTATTATGTGCTGTCTCGGCTACGTTGTTGTTTAGTGCCTTTTTAAAACCTCCAGTAGCCGCATTTTTAGCACTGGCGTTAATGGCTGGCTCGTCATTAGGCTTAAGCTTATTGCCTACATGGTTTGACTGGACACCCGCAGGACTTTCCGGGCTGTCAGCAGGAATTCTTACAGCTGGAGAGGGCTTTAGAGCAGGTCCATATCTTTCTGCCGGTGTATTGATCATAATTTGCCTTGTTGGGGCTTCGCTTTTGACAAGGAAGAATAACTTTCCCGACTGATTATTATCCTGTGCTGTATCGAATATAGTATATTTAAAAATATAAGAAAGTATAAGTTTCACACTATACATTTTCCTTCTATTTCTCGCATAAACGCATATCGTCCTTAGGGGACGCCGAGGCGTTATTGCTTGGTAGAATTCTCAGGATCGTCCGGCCTGCCGCTAGACAGTTCTATCTTTTTTTAGTAGACTGTTGAAATAAGCAAAATCATGATAGATTTTGGGGTCAGGAGGTAGGGCGATGCTGCGTTTAGGAGAAAAGATTGTCATTGTTGCGGACGCTTTTGAGCAGAGTCTTCCTATCGGGGAATACGGCTACCTAATTGCTTACGACCGCAATCCCGATAATGCGTTTGACTATGTTATACGTGTACCGGAAGCCAACAGGAACTTTTATGTTCCTGCTGAAGACATTGAGGCGGAAGAACATTTATTAGTAGCTGAGGCTGAAAGAGCAACGCATGAAGCGTTAATTGATTATGCTTTGTCCACGTACAATGAGAAGCTGTTCCATCATTTGATGAACGGTGAAGATATGGATACAGAAGAGACGGAAACAACGTCAACCGAAAGCATGTCCCAAGCAGATTTCATCAAACAAGTGAATCTTAGAGCTTGGATTTAAGGAAGGCCGGCGAAAGCCGGCTTTTTTGTTATAACCCCATCATTGAATTGTCCAAGCTTCTACAATATAATTAAAAACGTTATCCGGGCGCTTTAGCCCTTTAAACAGGAGGGATTTATCTTATGAGCATTACCGTTAAAGATGTGCAGCATGTGGCCAAGCTGGCTCGTCTGCAATTGAGCCCGGAAGAAGAGGCAACCTTTACAGAACAAATGAATGCTATTTTACAATATGCTGAGAAGTTGAATGAGCTAGATACGGAGAATGTGAAGCCGACCACGCATGTACTGCAGGTCAGTAATGTGATGCGTGATGATGTTGTGAAGGAAAGCCTAACGCAAGAGGAAGCACTTCTTAACGCGCCGGATGATGAAGACGGACATTTCAAGGTTCCAGCTGTTTTGGAATAACTACATAATTAGAAAGGGGGAAGAATCTTGAGCCTGTTTCAAAATCGATTGCCTGAAGTACATCGCATGTTAACTGCTAAAGAAGTATCGGTCAGTGAACTGACTGAAGAATCGCTGGCGATTATCGCTGAGCGGGATAAGAAAGTAAATGCATTTTTGACCTTGAACGAGGAGGGCGCTCGTAGCACCGCACGCGCTTTGGACGACAAACTGGCATCTGGAGCAGCACGTGGATTGCTGTTTGGTCTTCCTGCCGGAATTAAGGATAATATTGTAACTAAGGGACTACGCACGACCTGTGCCAGCCAATTTTTGAAAGATTTCCAGCCGATTTATAACGCTACTGTGGCTTCTAAACTGCAGCAGGCAGATGCCGTAACGATCGGTAAATTGAATATGGATGAATTCGCAATGGGTGGATCTAATGAGAATTCAAGCTTTGGTCCTGTACGCAATCCTTGGGATTTAGAGCGTGTGCCCGGCGGTTCCAGTGGCGGATCTGCTGCAGCAGTAGCTGCAGGCGAAGTGTTCTTCTCACTAGGTTCGGATACTGGGGGTTCCATCCGCCAGCCTGCTTCCTATTGTGGTGTTGTAGGTCTCAAACCTACTTATGGTCTTGTATCACGTTATGGACTGGTAGCCTTTGCTTCCTCACTCGATCAGATTGGACCATTAACACGTAATGTAGAGGATTCTGCATATGTGCTTCAAGCGATTGCTGGTTATGATGCCCAGGACTCTACTTCAGCTAAAGTAGAAATTCCTGATTATTTGAGTTCTCTGACTGGTGATGTTTCCGGACTTCGCATTGCTGTACCTAAGGAATACTTGGGAGCAGGTGTCGATGCTTCTGTGCGTGAGACAGTCTTGTCCGCACTTAAGGTGCTGGAAGGAATGGGTGCTGTCTGGGAGGAAGTTTCGTTACCACATACGGAATACGCAGTAGCAGCTTATTATTTGCTGTCCTCTTCGGAAGCTTCATCTAACCTCGCGCGTTTTGACGGTGTGCGTTATGGTGCACGTGTAGATGAAGGCGGAGGATTGCTTGATCTATATCTTAATTCCCGCAGTCGCGGCTTTGGCCCTGAGGTCAAACGTCGTATTATGCTAGGGACTTATGCGCTTAGCTCCGGGTATTACGATGCTTATTATTTAAAAGCACAAAAAGTGCGTACTTTGATTAAACAGGACTTTGATGACATCTTTAAAAAATATGATGTGGTCATCGGGCCTACAGCGCCTACGACAGCATTCAAATTAGGTTCACAGACGGAGGATCCGCTGACCATGTATCTGAACGATATTCTCACGATTCCTGTGAGCTTGGCAGGTATTCCTGCTGTTAGTGTTCCTTGTGGCTTTGCGGAAGGTATGCCAGTAGGTTTGCAAATTATCGGTAAAGAATTTGACGAGAGTACGATTCTGCGTGTTGCTCACGCTTTTGAACAAAATACTGATCATCACAAGCAGCGTCCACAGCTGTAGTAAAGGAGGGAATGGGATTACTTATGTCTAAATACGAAACGGTCATCGGCTTAGAGGTTCACGTAGAGCTTCATACCAACTCCAAAATCTTTTGCGGATGCTCCACTGAATTTGGAGCCCCGCCTAACACGCATACCTGTCCTGTCTGCCTGGGTCACCCCGGCGTATTGCCAGTTCTTAACAAACAAGCGGTAGATTACGCTATGAAAGCAGCGATGGCGCTAAATTGTACCATTGGTGATGTTAGTAAATTCGACCGCAAGAACTATTTTTACCCGGATTCACCGAAAGCTTATCAGATTTCGCAGTTCGATCAACCTATTGGTTTGAACGGCTGGATCGACATTGAAGTGAATGGAGAAACGAAACGGATTGGTATTACTCGTCTTCATTTGGAAGAGGATGCGGGTAAGCTTACGCACGTAGATGGCGGTTTTGCGTCGCTCGTCGATTTCAACCGGGTGGGAACACCGCTTATCGAAATCGTATCTGAGCCAGACTTGCGCTCGCCAGAGGAAGCTCGTGCTTATCTGGAGAAAATCCGTGCCATTATGCAATACTGCGACGTATCCGATGTCAAGATGGAAGAGGGATCGATGCGCTGTGACGCGAACATCAGTCTACGTCCAGAAGGACAAGAGGAATTCGGTATTAGAGCAGAGCTTAAGAACATGAACTCCTTCCGCGGTGTGCTGCGTGGACTGGAGTATGAACAATATCGTCAGGCTGAGATCCTGGATGATGGTGGAGTAGTTGTACAAGAGACTCGCCGCTGGGATGAAGCCCAAGGGAAAACTTTATCTATGCGTGGAAAAGAAGAAGCGCACGATTATCGTTATTTCCCAGATCCAGATCTGATCGTGCTGCATATTGACGATGCGTGGAAAGAATCCATTCGTTCGACGATCCCGGAACTACCGGATGCAAGGCAAGCTCGCTACAGTGAAGAACTGGGTCTTACAGCTTATGATGCTGGCGTGATCACTTCCTCTAAACCGCTAGCGGACTTTTTCGAAGGATGCCTTACTTATACGCAGGATGCCAAGGCTGTAGCTAACTGGATCATGGGTGATCTGCTTGCTTATTTGAACAGTAATAACCTGGAATTGTCTCAGGTCAAAATTACGCCGCAAGGGCTCGGGGAAATGATCGGCCTCATTGCAGGTGGAACCATCAGCAGCAAGATCGCTAAAACGGTATTTAAAGAAATGCTAGAGAGCGGTAAATTGCCTGCTGCAATCGTTGAGGAAAAAGGTCTGGTACAAATCAGCGATGAAGGTGCCATTAAAGGAATTGTGGAAGCTGTCGTAGCTGCCAATCCACAATCAGTGGAAGATTATAAAGCAGGTAAACAGAAAGCCATCGGTTTCCTCGTAGGACAAGTTATGAAAGAAAGTAAAGGTAAGGCAAATCCAGGTCTTGCGAATAAACTTCTGATCGAGGTATTGAGCAATTAAAACGATTATCGTCTTTAGTAGTCGATAACGTTGTTTATACTTGGGGTAATATACTTATGTAATAAGCTAAGGGCTTGTCGGCAACGGCAGGCCCTTAGCGGCATATAAGGGGACTAGTAGGGATGAATACAATTATTAAGCTAAACCTCCAGGATGATAGTACCGTTAATGAACTATGGAGCCTCCAGCATAAGGCCTACCGGCTAGAAGCGGAGTTAATAGGGTTTCGTGAGATCCCACCGCTTATGGAGACGAGAGAGATGCTCAGCCGCTCTAAAGAGGATTTTTACGGCTGCTTTGATGAAGATGAAGAACTGATGGGTGCTATTGCTATAGAAGAAGAATCCCCGGGCAAACTCACGATTACGCGGATGATGGTGGGACCGGACTTTTTCCGCAGAGGTATTGCAAGCTGTCTCTTGGAATATGTATTTGAACATTTTTCAGGGATGGAGCAATACATCGTATCTACGGGGAAGCTAAACCTGCCTGCCGTTTCTTTGTACAGCAAGCATGGTTTTGTACCTATGGGATCGCAGGAAGTTGCTCCCGGTGTGGAATTGATTGATTTTTATCGGAGTGGTTCACTTTGAAGAAGCATATACACAGACCCATGTTTACGAAAGGAGGAGCCGAGATATGACAAATGATTCTGCAATACTCTCAGCGCAGGAAGAGCAGCGGGGTTCAGCCGATCTTGAGACTACGGAGAGTGAGATTCAGAAGAAGATAATCCCTCCACGTCCAAAACGGCGCCGCCGCAAACGCAAATTTATCGCTGGACTATTGGCAGCTCTCATCCCAGGAACTGGGCACTTATACTTTGGGCTTCTCCGCAAAGGAATTACCTTTATCTTCTTGATACTATTGGATATCTCAGCTTTAATTTATTTCTCATCCATTGGAATGCAGATTAATGTTCCGTTGCTTATTTTACTTGCACTGATTATTCCGGCGATATATTTCTATAATGTGTATGATGTACTGCAATCAGCGGACAAGATTCTCCGTTACCCTGAAGATCAAGAGCTTGATGATCCTGTGGCAAAAATAACTACACCTCCTAAGCGTCGTAGTATCGTCAGTGAACCTGGCGTATCCTTTGGATTTCTACTTCTTTTAGGGGGAGCGCTTCTCATTCTGTTTCGCCAAAAGCCAGCATGGCTGCAATTTTTTATTGAGCATTACTCCGAAGTGGCCGTGTCTGCAGTTTTATTATGTGGTGGTATATATGTAGGAGCGAGAGAAATTGTCAGAGGAATCGTTTCGCGCAAGAAAAATGAGTCTCATAACCGGCGTGTAGGAAGATATACGGCATCGGTCTTGCTTATTGCTATGGCCATCCCGTTGTTTCTGGATTGGAGAGACGGGTCGGATTATATGCTTTTACTCTTGAAGTGGTGGCCGGTCATCCCAGTGTTGTGGGGGATTGAGTTCCTGTTCATGTATTTCTTCTCTGGTCGTTCAGGCTCTGTACAAAAGGGAACAAGAATCAGATTGGATTTACGCGGCCTTTTATCTGCTATATTGCTTGCTGCGAGTGTGTTTATCGTTGCCGAACAAGAACATTACTTATATCTGTGGAAAAATGTGAGTCTCAACCTTACAGCAGCTGCAGTCGACTATGGCGAGGCGAAGGGAAGTAAATTTCAGAAGGCTCCACTTATTGTTCCAGTGAAGTTAAATACAGCCAAAATATCCGTTGATGGTATTAATGGAGATATTTTATTGCACCGGGCTCCCGTAGATAATATTCAAATTACTACTACAGTTTGGGTAGATCAATTGGAAGGTCCGATGGCTGAGGCCATTTCGGAACAGTCCTTTGTGGATGTTGTTGAAGGACCAACTATAAAAATCACTTCAAACAGCAAGGCGTACGGAGAATCAGGTAAGCGTCAGCCGCGAATGGATTTGGACATTTCTTTGCCGGAAGACCGCCGTTTTAACCTAGATGTTCGCACTATGAATGGTGGGATCACCCTGCAGAACATTGAAGCGATCGAAGATATTTCGCTGGAAACGGGAAATGGAGAACTTATTCTTCATCGTATCTTTGGTAATGTGAAAGGGAAAACACTGAATGGAGCTGTGCGTGCGAGATCCGTCCAGGGCAGCGTTGATTTATCAACGAGCGGTGGCAATATGAATGCTTGGAATGTCACAGGAGCCTTGAAATTATCAACGGCAGTTGGCAATATCGGTGCAACCGGGAATGAAGCCGAGATCGATATTTCTAGCAAAAATGGTAATTTAGAGATTGATGGAGCCAGATCGAAGCTGCATGCAGAATCCTTGAATGGCATCATTGATGTTCGTTCACATGAAGTCGGAGGAGACTGGGACATTTATAGTGCAGTTGGCGATATTCAATTGTATTTGCCGCAGTTAGGGAACTATAAGTTGAATGGCTCAAGTGGATATGGAGATATTATTTCAGATTTACCTACCTTAACCATTGATAAGAAGAAGATATCTGGTGAAGTGGGCACAGGTGAGTTCAAGATTCAGGTTGAGGGAAACAGCAACTTAAATGTGAGAGGTTATTGAAAAAAGTAATTTTTCTTATATAATAATGAATATAATGTATCGACTTCGTTGACAAGATTGAAAACCCAGTCTTACAATTATAAGAAATATTTCTTTTATTTTTAAATTTAAAAGGCGGTGACAGTCATGGGGAGTGGCGTACAACATGCATTGGAACAATTAAAAACAACAGGTGTCCGTATAACGCCCCAGCGTCATGCGATTCTTACGTATTTGATGGAAGCAATGAATCATCCTACAGCTGACGATATATATCGGGCATTAGAGCCTAAATTTCCGAGCATGAGCGTGGCAACCGTATATAATAATCTCAAGATGTTTATGGAAGCTGGCATGGTTCGTGAGTTGACCTATGGGGATAGCTCCAGCCGTTTTGATGCCAATGTGTCTGATCATTATCATGTTATATGTCAGAAATGCGGTAAGATTGAGGATTTCAGTTATCCTTCGCTTAGGGATGTAGAGCTGCATGCTGAGCAAGCTACAGGCTTTAAGATTACAGGATTGCGTATGGAGCTGCATGGATTTTGTAAAAGTTGTAGAGAGAAGCAGCATTAAGACTAGAATAGAACGGTATCAAGGCGATCTACCAAGTTATCACTAAACGTGCGAAATCCGAAAGCGGAGGACTCACGTTTTTATTTTTTTACAAATATAAGAACGACAACGTCATTTCTTCTTGAATATAACAATTTGTAGGATAAATGACTATTTTCTACTGGTTATACGAAACCAAGTGGATGTTATAATCGTAATGTTAGACTCTATTAAAAATCATATTATTATCTGGAGGATATATTTTGGACAGAAGACTGGGACAGAGGCGCGTCAAAAAGCGCGGAGGTTTTTTTAGGCGGTTATTTGGACTTTTAATCATTGTAGCAGCAGCATATTGGGTAGTGTTTTATGTATTGCCAAATCGTCAGCACATAGATGTAGATTGGAAAGCTCAAGCGCATCCCATCTTTGTAAAAGGAGAGCATACAGGTTATTCTGCCTCGGGGACTGGGGATAGCATGCTATTACCATTACCATTGTTGCAAGAGTATGTGGATCCTTCCATTCGTTATGAAGAGAAGACGAAGTCGGTCATCCTATCAACGGATAGTGAGCTCCTTTACATGCAGGAGGATAAAACCGATGCTAGTCTGAACAACCGTCCGCTGCAACTGCGGCTAGCGCCTGAAGTAAAGGAGAAAGTGACCTACCTTCCTGCGGATGTATTAGAAGATCTATATGGGTTTGAAATACAGGAGGATACGAATACTGGAGCAATACTACTAATGACGGCAGGAGAATCTGTCTCGTTAGGAAAAGTTAAAGGTGAAAAAGGCGACAAGTCAGTAGCTCTACGAAATGAGGCATCCATCCACGCACCTATAGTTGCGGATATGTCTCCTGGAGCAGTCGTGAATATTTGGAATGAAGAAAATAAGGACTGGCTGTTTATACAATTAAGCAGCGGGCATGCAGGTTATGCCAAGGCAAGTGACATTGTTCGGGATGGTCAAAAGACAGTGGAACCGAAAAAATCCACGCCAACACGCGCTGAACGTAACTGGAAAGGGAAGTCAGTGAATTTGTATTGGGAGGCTGTTTACCAACGCAAACCTAACCCAGAAACCTTCGGTGAGCTACCAGGCGTTAACGTGGCTAGCCCAACCTGGTTTAGTATTATAGATGGTGATGGCAATGTGCGCAGTCAGGCCGACAGTGCGTATGTGCAGTGGGCGCATGGGCACGGGTTAGAGGTATGGGGGTTGCTTAGCAATAGCTTCGATCCAGACATGACTACTGAGGCATTGTCCAGCTATGAGAAACGGATGAATGCAATCGTACAGATCTTAGAATATTCGGATTTATACAATTTGGATGGAATTAATATCGATTTTGAGAATGTGTATACGAAAGACGGAGAGAATGTCACTCAATTTATGAGAGAGCTAAAACCGATGGCTCAGGCTAAGAATCTAATCGTCTCCATAGACGTGACACCTAAATCCAATAGCGAGATGTGGTCAGCATTCCTTGATCGTAAGGCTCTTGGGACATTAGTCGATTATCTAATCGTGATGGCTTATGATGAACATTGGGCAGCTAGCCCTATCGCGGGCTCTGTTGCCTCCTTACCTTGGGTAGAGAATTCAATAAGCCGGATCATAGAGGAAGACAATGTGCCGCCTGAGAAGGTGATTTTGGGGATCCCATTGTACACCCGCATCTGGACTGAGGCTCAAGTAGATGGCAAGACAAAGGTAAGCTCCAAATCCGTTAGTATGAATGCCGTTGAAAAAATTATCAAAGAGAAGAAGCTAACTCCTACATTTGATAAGGCTGCTGGGCAGAATTACGTAGAGTACAAGGAAGATGGCGCTCTTAAGAAAATATGGATAGAAGATAAGGTTAGCTTAAAATCAAGAGTTGAGCTTGCTAAGTCCATGGGGCTTGGAGGCATCGGATCATGGAATCGCAGTTTTAGCAATCCATCAGCATGGGAAGCATTACAAGAGATTCATAAGTAATCATAATTTCATTTATAACAAACAAAGAGGCTCCCATATCGGGGGCCTCTTTGTTGTATTAACAAATATTTGAGTGCATTTTAACTAGTTAGTAATGAGCCTCTGTAAGGTGTGTTTAGTGGTTTAGTTGCTGATGCTCAAGCTGATCTGCAGTAATAGTAGCCTCAGCCCGATCCATAGTAAGAATGGTGTGGCAGAACATACAGCGGTCTGTTTTACCGAGCATCTTGGTCAGCTTGTGACACTCAGGGCACTCTAGCTGAACTGCACTCGTTGAGAGCATGCCAGCCCAGAAATAGATCGCAAGACTTGCCATCATGGAAATTAAACCGATTACAAGTCCGATTCCAGCGAATACTTTCCCAGTCGATCCCCAGAATACGATGCCTGCTGTACCCAAAACCATAAGTCCCATTCCGAGCATTGTGAGCAGTAATCCCCATGTGCGAAAAGCGTTGATCTTAGCCGTTTTAAACTTCATGAGTGTTTGCTCCTAACTAAATATAGTTGGGTTGTCCAGAAGGAACTGTCTTTCATATGTAGAATAATTATTATAACTGAATTATAACTGACTGGACGCAAATTCGCCAAATTTAATGGAGGGAAGCATGGAATTATCCAATGTAACTTTGTTGAGTGGAGAAACGTTTGAAGAAAATGTTTTAGGAGCTGTCGCTTTGCGGCAGAAAGGGAGTACTCCTTTTCAAAGCGCGCTACTTCACGATTTTGATATGGTTGTGTTAGTTTTACATGAGGAACAGGATTTAGAACATATTGTTCGCCACACCATTGCCGGTGACACACGGACCCAGTCAGTCCATATTGGCCTTTCCGCTTTGGAGCGGGCTGTCATGGCGGGAGATAATAACGAGCTCCTTACTAGTTTGATGATTGGGGAAGTGATCTGGGATCCCAAAGGAATACTAGGGGATATGCGCCGGGAGATTTTACAATTTGAAGGGCCTCTTAAGGAACGAGTTGAGTTCATGGAGTTTGCACGATTCTTGCATTTGTATGTGAAATCTAAACGGTATATAGAAGCTGGCTACATTATGGATGCATATAACTGTGTATTGATGGCTCTATATCATTGGGCAAGAATAGAAGTGAGTGAATCTGGTTCATTTCCAGAGCCGGCTGTTTGGGAGCAGGTTAAAAGTATGAACACTTCGGTCCATAAACTATATGAGGAACTAACCATCAGCACGGAGACCTTAGAGCAAAGAGTAGAGCTTGTTCTTCTAGCATGTGAATTTGGGATCATGTCCAAAATGACGGATTGTTGTGCATTGCTTTTCAATATTCTGAATAGCCGTAAGGAAGCGTGGAGTATAAAAGAATTACTACAGCATTCTGGCCTGTGTCAGTTAGAGGCTGAGTTGCCCCTAGTTTTACGAAAGCTTGTTTCTCGTTCGCTAATCCGTGAGATTACTTTATGGGCTGACGGTCATGGGGGAGAGGGTCATGCGATCCGATATACCTTATAGATAAGAAATTAGATGCAGGATTTGCCGGTAATCTATAGATAAAATAAGTAGGGATAGGGAGAGGCTGAGCACTCTCTTTTTTGTTTGCTCGCTATTATGATGCGCTCATATTTATTCTAATAAATTTATGGTTGACTCTTTCCTAGTTCATGTGTTAAATTATAACTCGTCCCTCTGACACAGAGATGTGCTTTCGAAAACATTCGAAAGACAACCGAAAAAAGAAATTAAAAAAAAGGTTGACTAAAACGAGGACGCTGTGATATATTATAAAGGTCGCTGCTGAACAACACAACGACGAAATAAACAGTTTGATCTTTGAAAACTGAACAACGAGTGAGTAGGAAATCACGAAAGTGAAATCCAAAATTAGAGAATTAATTTTCTCGTCAGAT